>NZ_LARL01000007.1:0-84659 GCF_000980295.1 Odoribacter sp. N54.MGS-14
CTTTAAAAGAAAATATCGATATTCTCGGAAATATCAATTCTTTTAACTTTATTGACAGCAACCATTTTATAATAAGTACTATTTCTCCTGCCCCATCGTTATTCATTTATAATTCTCAAGGCATTCAAGAAAAAAAAATAAATCGTCTCGGTAGAGGGCCAGGTGAATATATTGAACCGGCAATTGTACATGTATTTAATAATCATATTTATATATGGTGCAGTAAACAACTAAAATTAATCAAATTAGATCTGGAAGGAAGATTTATTGAAGAGTACAAAAACTTTAAAAAAGCAATAAAAGATTTTAGCATTTGGAATGAAAATCTCATATTCTATATAGCAGGAGGTTTTAATGAAGCTTTATTAGAAATTCATCATATACATCAAAGAAACAATATCGATTATATCGGCAAACCCAGTAATGAACATCTCGTTTTAAATTTAACCGAAAGATCTGGCGGATTAATTTTAGTCAATGACAGCCTCTATTATACAAGCGCAGACGCACTTCATATCTATTGTACAAATATAAAAAACACAACGCACAACACATCTTCCTATTTCAAGGATACGGAATTTATTGTTAATAAATTAAATTTAGACGCCAATATATTAGTGAATAACGAACGCGACAAAGTCATAGATTACTTATTGAGTAATAGTATTATTACGAACTTATTCTATGCCAATAATTATCTGATCATACAAAGCGAAGTAGGAAAATCGAAAATTATCGATAAACGCATAGACCACTCGCAACGATACCTTAAGTATTATATTTTTGACTCAGGCAAAAACTATTTATATTCCGTTAAAGAATTATATAATCCGAACTATAATATCCAAAGATATGCAAACTATGACAATAAGCTTTATAATATAAAAACTTCTTTGAGAAATGAAGATTTGACTTACGTAGTTTCTGAAATTTCATTTTCCAAAACTAATCTATGAAAAACTATATATTAATATTCTGTATATTCATTTTGTTCATATTATCATGTGAAAATGAAAGAAAAAGAAAATTAAGCAGAGAATTACAAAGTTGGCAAAACAAAGAAATCATATTCTCTCCAAATTTACAAGCAAAAATCTTAGGAAAAGATACGATAATAAAAATAGATAACAATAAATTAAAGATTATCAATTATATTGACACAAGTGGATGTACGGAATGTCGACTTGAACTTTATGAATGGAGTAAAAAAATAGAAGAAATAAAATCCTTAAGTTCCGAAATTGAGGTGATTTTTATTGCATATCAAAAAGATTATACTGATCTAGAATTTTTATGCAAAAAAAATTTTTTTAATTATCCTATTTTCTATGACAAAACAAATGACATGAATAAAATTAATAATTTTCCAACCTCTTCTTTATTACAATGTTTTCTGATCGATCAAAATAATCATATAATTTTAATTGGAAATCCCATTAGAAACGATAATATATGGGATTTATATAAAAAAGCAATTCACATGAATTTATCCTCAAAAAATATAAATTAGGACTTAATATAGTATAGTTTTAATGAACATAGAAAAATGAGAATAATAATATCATCATTAGTCATAGTTTTTTCTCTACATTCTTGCAAAGAAATACCGATCACTCCTTTAAATATTACAAAATCATTAACTTTGATCGGAGAGAAACAAGTTACAAATAATAGCTTTGGTTACAGTATTACCAAGGATTCTTTATTAATTATGATCGCTTATGGAGATGCTGATGAAAAATTCATTCATGTCTATGACACAGCTTTCAATTTTAAATTCAGTGTGGGCGACAAAGGTAAACTTTTTTCAGAATTCAATATGCCCCAATTTTTTAATACTAACTTTATCGACTGCCACGACTCCATTATTCACATGTTTGACATTAATCTACTTCAAGAAAAATATTTCAACTTAAAAAAATTCATACAAAATCCTCAGCCTGAAAAAGAAATAAAAGGACGGTATTTACCTACTAAATTGTATTTTACCGATAATTTGAATATATTAAACGACTCTACTTTTGTCGGGAAAAGCATTGACATGAATTATGGATCTTTCTTTATATATAATAGTACGAGTAAAGAAAAAAAATGGATAAAATTTAATCACAAATTCCGATATCCCGATAAAAAATATGAAGATCAATCTTACCTGAACTCCATTTGCGTTCACCCGCAAAAGAAAAAAATCATAGTAGCCTATCGTTATTTTGATCTCATCCAGTTGTACGATGATGAAGGTAAACTCTTACAAGAATGCTGTTTTTCTAAAATCCAGAAACCTTTATTATCTACCGTAGCTTCCGGGATGGCACCAGAAGCCTCTTTTTATAATCTAAGCACTTGTGGTACAAACAAATATTGCTATATCTTAAGAGCAAATAAAACCGGGATACAATTGCAAAATCAGCCTCAGAAATTATCAGGACAATTAATTGTCATGGATTGGTCAGGAAATATTAAAAATATCTACCCTTGTCCGGAACTCCTCTATTCCATTTGTGTCGATGCCAATGATACCTATTTATTTGCCACAATAGATAATTATAATGACCTGGAATATTCTTTTATCAGAAAATACAAATTATAAAAATGACAACAATAACTATTACATTACTAATAATATTAAACATAATTTTCATGATAAAATTTGAATATGACAAGAAAGAAAGATTTTTGACAGTTTTCACATTAAATAAGAGTTCATCTTTAATTAACCTAAAATTTAAATTCCCAAAGCGACTAAATATGAAATTATCCCTTATCTTCTTTCTATTCTTATTTACCTTATCCTGTAAAAAAGAAAACACCAGGTACACAGTGATACCCATAAAGAATTTTTCCCAGGAAATTGAAATGGATCGTATACTTTCGGATATTCAGATACTCCGACTAAATATACCCGATACAACCTTTATCGGCCAAATTAAAGATCTTGCCATATACAGGGATTCAATTTATATCTTAGATGATATAAAACAATCCTTATTCATTTTCGATATGCAGGGAAATTTCATTCAAGAAACTTGTCGTTCAGGAAGGGGTCCGGGAGAATATATCCATGCTTGTTCAATAGAATGTGATTCTTCATTCGTATACGTATTGGATATGCCCGGGAAAAAACTGATATACTACGACCACTCAATGAATTTTGTTATTGCAAAAAATTTATCCTATACGTCCTCGGATTTTAAAATCACAGACAAGCATTTTCTTTTCAACAATTTAGAAGACATCGACGGAAATTATTATTACCTTTATAGAGATAGAGATATGAACGAAGTGGATCATTTCATTCCTTATAAACCCAAATGGGGACATACGTTACATGGCCGAGGCACGACAGGACAAATGTTCACGTGGAATGAAAGTACAAAACAAAGTTTTTTAGTACGCCCCTTTTCCAATCAGATATATGAATTCACCCCTGCAGGAAAATTACGATTAAGTTTTGAAATAGACTTCGGAAACAAAACGATTCCGGATCGTATCGGAGAGAAAGACTTTAATCCGGGCAGATCTCCTTTTATTTATATTGAAGAGTTTTTTGATTTCAATCATTTTAAAATGATGAGTTTTTTGGAAAAAAATACCCGTTACTACACCCTGTTCTCATCTGGGAGGGAAATTATATATACCGGAAGAATCAAGGATTCGCAAACCTTACCTCCCTTTTTTCCCCGTTGGCAATGCGGAAACCGACTCATCGGAACTTGCCGGGGAGAATATCTCGAAAAATATTTGAAAGCCAAAGGTCAACAATTACCGGAGACAGAATCGGATAAAAACTACCTGCTATTTTATGCATTAAAATTCGACAGGCTAAAAACTATGGGCTATAAGCTAAAGGCAGAAAAAAATCAGCGTTTTTTTATTCCTGATCAATGTTGCTTTACAGGCGCCTGATCGGCGAACCTTCGGTTCTGATAGGGAATGTTTATCAGAACCGAAGGTCCACTGATCAGTATCGCAGATACGCTGATTAGCAAAGCACTAATCAGAGCCCTCCGGATACGCTGATCTTTTCCCGCTATAACCTTTAGCTTTAATTTTTATTTACTGGCTTTGAGGCCTTTGATCACGGCTGAGGTAAAGCCCTCTTCTTCCATTTTATTGAGGCCACGAATGGTTATCCCTCCAGGGGTGGTAACTTTATCGATTTCTGTTTCGGGATTGGAGCCATGAGTAAGCAGTAAATCTACGGCACCTTTTACCGTTTTCAGTACGATCTCTTTGGCCTGATCGGGATAAAAACCCAGTTCAACCCCGCCTTCACTAGCCGCCCGGATGTACCTCAAGGCAAAAGCGATTCCACTGGATGCCAAAGCTGTTCCGGCCATCATCAACTCCTCTTTGATCAACATGGCCATTCCCAATTGATTGAAAATATCGACCACCACTTTCTCTTGTTCAGGAGTGGCATTACAGGAAGCGACAAAGGTCATACTACTGGAAACCTCGATAGCGATATTCGGAATTACCCGGAATAAGGCAGGCCGAACCTCTGCATCTTTCGTAAAATAACGCAATAACCGCTCGAAAGGAATCCCGGCAGCGACGGAAACAACCGATTGTCTTTCATAATCGAGTGTACCCCGAATTTCGTCGATCACAGCCTCCACGCGCCAGGTTTTTACCGCGATAACTACTAAATCGGCTCCCTGAATAGCCGTCGGATTATCCTGTGATACGTTAAAACAAGCATCTGCCGATAATAAACGGTCGAGATTCGCCTGCATCAAATCCGTACAAGTAATATCCGAAGCATTGAACACGCCTCCCCTTACCAATCCCCGAGCGATAGCCCCGCCGATATTTCCGGCTCCGATAATCGTAATTTTCATAATCAGGAATCCGTTCCCATAATTTTCCGCTATCGTGTACGACGATTATTTGTTAAAACTTTTCAATACCCGATTGATACTTTGTGGATAATTTTCTACATTTGAAGCAAAATACAATTTTTAATATATAAGTTATGGTCAACTACAAAGATTTAGGACTGGTGAATACCAGAGAAATGTTTAAAAATGCAATGGCAGGGAAATATGCAATTGCAGCCTTTAACTTTAACAACATGGAACAGATGCAGGCCATTATCCAGGCAGCTGTCGAATGTAAATCACCGGTAATCCTTCAGGTTTCCAGTGGTGCTCGTAAATATGCCAACCAGACCCTGCTTCGTTATATGGCTCAAGGGGCTGTAGAATATGCTAAAGAGCTGGGTTTAAATATTCCGATTACCTTACATTTGGATCACGGTGACAGCTTCGAGCTTTGCAAAAGTTGTATCGACATGGGCTTTTCTTCAGTCATGATCGACGGCTCACATCTTCCGTATGATGAAAACGTAGCGCTGACCAAAAAAGTGGTGGAATATGCTCATCAGTTCGATGTAACCGTAGAAGGAGAACTCGGTGTACTGGCTGGCGTAGAAGACGAAGTGTCTGCCGAACACCACACTTATACCCGTCCTGAAGAAGTAGAAGATTTCGTTAAAAAGACAGGGGTAGACTCACTGGCTATCTCTATCGGAACTTCCCACGGAGCGAATAAGTTCAAACCGGAACAATGTACACGGAACGCCGACGGCGTATTGGTTCCTCCTCCATTACGTTTCGATATTCTGAAGGAAATTGAAAAACGTATCCCGGGTTTCCCTATCGTACTGCATGGATCTTCATCCGTACCTCAGGACAAAGTGGCTATCATCAACAAATACGGCGGTGCCCTGAAAGACGCAATCGGTATCCCGGAAGATCAGTTACGGGAAGCGGCTAAATCGGCTGTTTGTAAAATCAACATCGACTCCGACGGCCGTTTAGCGATGACTGCTGCTGTGCGTGAAATTTTCGCTACCAAACCGGCCGAATTCGACCCGCGGAAATACCTGGGCCCGGCCCGTGACTCACTGAGAGAACTGTATAAACACAAACTGACAGATGTACTGGGAAGTGCCAATACGGTAAAATAAATGCCTATCAAACACCGGCCGCCGAGCCGGTGTTTTTCTTTTCTACCGCCCCTGACATAACCATATCAGGCCCGGTCCGTATACAACGGATGTAATAAGAATAACCCATGAGCCTGAATATACCTGCAACAACCCGTAAACGTGTAGTTGTCATCGGAGGAGGTTTCGGTGGCATGAAATTAATCGACAGCCTGCGTCGGAGTGGGTTTCAGCTTGTATTGATCGACCAGAACAATTATCACCAATTCCAGCCTCTGCTCTATCAGGTGGCGACAGCCGGCCTGAACCCCGGCTCTATTGCTTTTCCTTTCCGAAAAGATTTCCGGCATATACCGGATTTTCATTTCCGCATGGCCCGGGTCACCCGGATCGTTCCCCGGGAAAATCAGATCGAAACGACGATCGGTAGCCTCGGTTATGACTATCTGGTCATTGCAGCAGGTACGACTACCAACTACTACGGGATGCAAAATATACAGGCTCATGCCTTACCGATGAAAAGCGTCACCGAGGCCATGGCATTGAGGAACCATATTCTGACGAAATTCGAAGAAGCCCTGACCGCAGACGATGCCACGAAACGGCAACGGTTGCTCAATCTGGTGGTAGTAGGAGGAGGGGCTACCGGAGTAGAGATTTCGGGAGCACTAGCCGAAATGAAACGCTATGTATTGCAAAAAGATTATCCCGACCTCACTTCTGCCACACTCCACATTTACCTCGTCGAAGGGACTTCGAAGGTATTAGGTAACATGTCGCCCGAAGCATCCGAAAAGGCGGGCGGTTTCCTCAGCCGGATGGGGGTTAAACTCTTACTGGATACGCGGGTAACGGATTACCGGGACGGGGCCATTGTACTGGCTAACGGCGAAAGTATTCCGACCGAAACAGTGATCTGGGTAAGCGGGGTTACAGCCCGCCTGTTCGAAGGTATTCCCGAAGCGGTGACCGGCAAAGGGGGCAGAATACTGACAGACGAATTTTGCCGGGTGAAAAATCAATCCAATATCTTCGCTATCGGGGACATTGCACAGCAAAACGAACCCGCTTATCCCAACGGCCATCCACAAGTAGCCCAGGTAGCTTTACAGCAGGGAAAATTACTGGCCCGCAACCTGTGCCTGCTCGAACATCATCAACCGCCACTACCTTTCCATTATCGTGATAAAGGTACTCTGGCAACCGTCGGACGCAATAAGGCCGTAGCCGACCTCCCTCATCTGAAAACCCAGGGATTCGTCGCCTGGTTTCTCTGGATGGCTGTCCATCTGCGCTCGATCCTGGGTGTCCGTAACCGACTGGAAATCCTACTCAACTGGTTTTGGAATTATCTGACCTACGATCAGGCAATCCGGCTGATCTTTAAGACAAAACGAACTCCGCCCGATGACACAGATTCGTCTTCGTAACGTATTCTCACACGTTTTCAACGATTTATCCGCATTTTCACCTCCACTATTTTCATTGTCAATAATTTATTGTATTTTTGTCCCCCTAAAATTATAGATACACAAATGCGGAAATTAAGAAACATTGCCATTATTGCGCACGTCGACCACGGAAAAACAACCCTCGTGGATAAAATGATTTTGCAGGGCAAACAATTCAGAGAAAACGAAAAACAAAGTGGAGATTTAATTCTGGATAATAATGATCAAGAACGTGAACGGGGAATTACTATCCTGGCAAAAAACGTTTCTGTTCATTATAAAGACTATAAGATAAACATTATAGACACTCCGGGCCACTCGGATTTCGGCGGAGAGGTGGAACGTGTATTGAACATGGCCGACGGCGTATTGTTACTGGTGGATGCTTTCGAGGGCACGATGCCCCAAACCCGCTTTGTATTGCAGAAAGCGTTGGGATTAGGCAAGAAAGCTATCGTGGTGGTAAATAAGGTGGATAAGCCGAACTGCCGACCGGACGAAGTGCAGGAAGAGGTCTTCGATCTGATGTTCTCACTGGGAGCCAGTGAAGAACAACTGGATTTTAAAACGATTTACGGAAGTGCCAAACAAGGCTGGATGTCGACGGACTGGAAAAACAAAACAGAAGATATTACCGCCCTTTTGGACGCAATCATCGAAGATATCCCCGAACCCGAAGCAACCGAAGGAACTCCTCAGATGATGATCACTTCATTGGAATATTCCTCTTATATCGGGCGGATCGCTATCGGTAAACTGACCCGGGGAAAACTGAAATCCGGTATGCCGGTCACCCTTTGCAAACGAGACGGGGTGACACAGATCAAAAGCCGGATCAAAGATTTGATGTTGTTCGAGGGACTGGAAAAACAAAAGGTAGAGGAAGTAGAGGCCGGAGAAATATGTGCTATCGTAGGTATCGAAGGATTTGAGATCGGAGATACTATCGCCGATTTTGAAAATCCGGAAGCCCTGACCCCGATCGCTATCGACGAGCCGACGATGAGTATGTTGTTTACGATCAATAACTCGCCCTTCTTCGGTAAAGACGGTAAATACGTCACTTCACGCCACATCAAGGAACGGCTGGACAGAGAGCTGGAAAAGAACCTGGCCCTGCGGGTAGAACCGGGATTAAGCGCGGATTCATTCATCGTTTACGGCCGTGGTGTATTGCATTTGAGTGTTTTGATCGAAACGATGCGGCGGGAAGGCTATGAGCTTCAGGTGGGACAGCCGAAGGTAATCATTAAAGAAATCGACGGTCAGAAATGCGAACCGATAGAAGAACTGACGATCGATATCCCGGAAGAATTTTCGGGGAAAGCCATCGAAATGGTTACGAAGCGAAAAGGAGTCCTCAACAATATGGAAACCCGCGACGACCGTGTTCACCTGGATTTCGACATTCCTTCACGCGGAATCATCGGTTTGCGTAGCAATTTGCTGACGGCTTCGGCAGGAGAAGCCATCATTGCACACCGTCTGAAAGGATTCGAACCTTATAAAGGAGATATCGAAATGCGGATCAACGGTTCGTTGATCGCTATGGAAACGGGAGATACTTTTGCTTATGCTATCAACAAATTGCAGGATAGAGGGAAATTCTTTATCGAACCGGGCGAAACAGTGTATGCCGGCCAGGTGATCGGTGAAAGTACCCGTCCGGACGATATCGTGATCAATGTATGCAAATCTAAAAAACTGACCAATATGCGCGCCAGTGGGTCAGATGACAAAGTAAACATAGCTCCCCCTATTAAATTCAGTCTGGAAGAAGCATTGGAATACATACAGGAAGATGAATATGTTGAGGTAACCCCTCATTCCATGCGTTTACGTAAAATCATCCTCGATGAAACAGAACGGAAACGCCAAAGTAAACGTATTACCAGCGTAGAAGATTAAAAAAAGCCCCGGTCGGGGCTTTTTTTTACCACCAGTCCTCAGCCGGTGTTAAGCTCGTATAGCGGAATACGCCCATACGTTTAAACTTATCCGGATATTTAATCGGAATAATGTAGAAAGCACTATTTATTGTAGTAGAATTTTCATTATCCCAATCTATAACAAAAGGACTTTGGCTCAAATAATCCACACTCCGCAATAAATCTTCTTCCTGTCCATTTTTCACAGCACTGTTGTAAATATTCGTCGCATTATTTCCGTTACTCTGATGATGAGATACCGTGTATACATAATCAGCATCCCAATCTATCTTATCCCGCCATATCCCCACATATGCATTTCCGGCACTATTCTGATATTGAATGGTAGTATAGATATAACGAGGTTGCTGGCTTTTATCCGGGACCAGATAAATCCGGTAAGCCGTCAGGACGCGTTTACCATAAGTAGTCAGAATATTGCTCAATCTTTCATAAGCATCCTGTTGATCTCCGGAAGCGATTCCTCCCGGATAGGTGGAAGTAAGATTTAAGCCGTTAAACACAGGATTATCCCCACTACTGCCTTCTGCCTTGAAAAAATCAGCCACCGGTTCACGGGTAGTAAAAGAGTACTCATCCCCATAATTAGTTCCATATTCATTTATAACATACGTACGAACATAATACTTTGTCTCCGGTTTTAAAGGAAAAAGCATCAATGAATCGAATTCGGTGTGATCATTTCCAATACCCTCTGCTTTCAATTTATTATCAGCAATTGTCGGATGCTCAGCCATTCCCCAACAAACGCCGGCTTCTGTTACGGCTGCATTCAAAACACCTGTATTCAGGATCTCACCTCCGACATAAGCCCGGTGGGCAGTAACATACGCAGTCATCCGGGTTGTAATAGCCGCTTTATAACTTAAAGTTGCGACTACTTCTTCTTCACCATAAGTGATTCCGTTTTTATTTACGGCATAAGGCCGTACATAATATACAGAACCTTCCTGCAACTCGCCGACAGTCGTCGAAGTCTGTCCATCTCCTTCTCCCAGTTTCAGCTTATTGTTCTCGATCGTCGGTCCTGACTTAATCCCCCAAACTACACCATATTCCAGCACAGGCAGAGGAGTACCGGAAGCTATATTCACCGTAACTGTAAATGCAGTATTGGTAATATCTTTTACCTCCTCTATCTCTGCTTTCGGTGCTGTGTATTTTTCAGTGGTAAAGGTCTCACTTTTCGTATAGATTGTCCCCTCTGCATAAACGACATATGCCCGGCAAATGTAAGTTTCATTATCGGTCAATCCGTTTAAGATACCTTCCAAAAGTCCTGTTTTCCCTTCAACCTTCAGTTTCGTCGCATTTTCCAAAGCAGGTTCATCTGTTCCAGCTGATTGCAAACGATAAACGACACCTCTTTCTGTTATGTCCACCCCTCCGTCCGTAAACACCTGAGCCTGTACTTCTGCCGAGGTCTCCTTTATATTATTTATCCCCATCAGTAACATCGTAGGCCGTCCATGAGCCAATGTTACACAGGTTTTTTCTTCCCCATATTTAACACCATCGCTTGTTTCCACCCAAGCCCGGACATAATACTGTACACCTTCGGTCAATCCGGTTATCTCACTCCGGAATTCACCACGTCCGCTGCCATCAGTGGTATGTTTGTCTTTGACAGTCGGTTGGACATCAGTTGACCAACACACTCCACGATTACCAATCCCACTTCCCCCGCTGATCTCCCCTCCACAAACAGCCGTTGTATAACCAATCTCTTTTAATAATCCGGTCTTTATTGTCAGCGGACCGGTCACTTCATCATCATCTGAACAAGAAAACAGGATGCTTGACAAACTGACCAGTAGCAATGACCACAAAAATCTATATTTTTCCATAACATGTCATTTTATAAATATTTTACTATTGCTTTAACTGCCCGGCAAGATACATTTCCTCCCGGTCAGCCCGGAACATACCACCGATATTCCCTGTTAATCCCTGAGTCTTGTTTTCAGCCCAATCAATCTTAAAAGTATGAGGAATGATTTTAGATTTCTCTACATTTGCCCAGCTTTCACCTGTATCGTAATGTGAATATTCTAAACTACAAAAGAAATCCGGCAATTCTTTCATATACATTTCGTAGTAAAATTCATTCGTTGACCCTGTCTGTTCGCGATCCGTAAATGTTATCGTACCATCCTCATTCAAAGTATAGGGATATTGCCATTTTGCAGTAAAACTTTTCTGCGTGGAAGTATTTAAATATGTGATACCCAATTCCATAACAGGCTTACCGATAGTCGCATTCATCACAAACTTACAATACATTTCCTGAATAGCACGTGTCCTGCCATTCAAACGATTATAAGCCGGAGTATACACTTCACTCATAAAAGGATCTGTTAAAGTACCCACCATAGCTGAAGGATTCATATACAATTGGGAAAAGGTCTGATTATAACCAAAATTCAATGGATAGGGGGGAACCAGATTATCTACCAATTCATAAGTTTTATCATTAATTTCAACCTGATATTTATTTCCTATCCATTTCATACCATCCACTTTCATACCATTAATTTCTGCAGGTTCAAAGAAATAAACATTACTTTGCGCATTTTCCTGGGTTATTCCCTGAAAATCCAGATAGGAACCGACAGCAAGCTCTGTCAATACCCCCTCTTCATCTACATAAGCAAACTCCGTTTTCCTGAAATTCGGACGCATCAGGTATCTTTTCCCATCGACTTCAACCGTCGGAAATTTATTGGAATTCAGGAATTCATCATGATGTTCAATCACTTTTTTCAATCCTCCCTGTACAACTTTCTCTGCCTCTTCGGGAGTAGCCCGGTCCATCCGTGCCAGACGACCATTATAATTCCCAATCAGATTAATTCCTCCATTATCAGTATCTACGATCCGGAATTCAAAATCGGAAATCAACCCCTCAGAATTACTTCCTCCGTTATTCGCCCCCTGAGGATCCGCCAAAATATGTAAATAACTATAGGTATCGAATATCAAGGAAGGAGCTAGCAAAGCTTTCAAACGCCACGAAGAAATACAGGGAACAACAGAAGTCTCCCCGGCTTTGCTGAAAGTTGCATCCATATCAGAAAGCATACCTACCCGTTCATTCTCTTCAAACGACATCCACAGCCGGTAAGCTCCGTCTTTCTTTGTATCCACAGCCAGAAACCATCCGTTAGGTGCAGAAAATAAGGCTTCCCGGTATTCATCGGCAGTTGCTTTTAACCTTTCGTCAGGAGTCTGGGTAAAAATATTGTCCTCTGTTTTATCACAACCAATAAACAGGACTATAATGAAGAAAAAAAGATATCTGTTCATAGGGATAAAATTTACTGTTTATAATCATCACTTGTCACATAGTCGATTGCTTCCTGAACCAGAGTAACCAATCCCTTTTCTCCATCCTGATCGTAGAAATTGATTCCCCAGATATCTTTCAGATAGCTTACCACAATTGTTTCCTTCTGCCGGAGAGCTTCGGAAGGATCATATGCGAAATCTAAAGCTGAAGTCGCATTCAGATACAATTCTTTAGCCCGGGCCACTTTTTTCTCATACCATTCCGGCCCAAATACTGCAATCCGCGCGATCATTTCTACGAAATCCTCATCAGGCCCGGCACAGGCATAACTGCTGACATATCCCAGTTTCAAGGCTTCCTCTTCACTCATATTGTTCCAGGAAGTCGTATATCCACCCGGGGTAATGTTTTTAAACTCTTCGGGGTACAAAATCGTTTGGTGCAAAGTATGCCCAAATTCATGATGGACGGTTTTCATGATCTGCTGAATCAAATCGCGGTCTTTCAGATCGAACCAATTCAGACGGTACAGCACAATCTTTCTTCCTCCTTCAGCTTCACCCAAAGTGATAGTCCCGGTATTCGGATTATATTTCGGACTACCCACGAGTACATATTTTTTAGGTGAATAGGAACGGATGAAATTGGCTCCAGCCAA
This sequence comes from Odoribacter sp. N54.MGS-14, assembly GCF_000980295.1. Classification (NCBI taxonomy): domain Bacteria; kingdom Pseudomonadati; phylum Bacteroidota; class Bacteroidia; order Bacteroidales; family Odoribacteraceae; genus Odoribacter; species Odoribacter sp. N54.MGS-14. Next base: position 13,301 of record NZ_LARL01000007.1, read on the forward strand.
TTGTTCATAAGGTTTAATCCAGATCTCCTGCACCACTTTCATAACAGAAACCACCAATTCTTCTTTAATCGGTACCAATGTACGGTTCAGGTCAAGCTCCGACTGATCCCAGCGATATTTCACTTCCATATTGTAAGGACGCGTATAATTATCGATAATCCACTCGTCGATTTCATTCAGAACATACTCATCGCCTCCCAAACCATTCAAATACTGGTCGGGCACAAATTTGTCTTCAGAACACCCCCACAGCATCAGAGCTGCGGCTATGCCGGCAAAATATTTTAGTTTTCTCATAACATCTTTCTCATTTACCATTGTCTACTCAGAAAATTACTTCGGGGATTTAACTGTACATCTGCCAGTTCAGCAGTTTCAGGCAACTGCAACAACCAACGGTCATCGCCCGGATAAAGGGTATTACTGTCGCCCTCTTTCGTAGTATGGGTGATAGGAATCCGATAGCGCATCATATCCCACCAACGGAGTCCTTCCCACATAAATTCATTACGACGGAAATCGAGTATACAAAGAATCAATGCTTTTTTCACATCGCTCCAGGAAGCAGAACCATAAGCATTATATTTTTTCATAAAATGATCTTCGTTTGACAAAGTCGCATTATAAAATTTAACTACAGTCTGTTCTGTAATCACATGCTTTTCTTCATTATAATTCTTGATCCTCTGCCGGCAGAAAATATTCAGATCTGCAAGTGCCTTCTCATAATCCTCCAGCATTACATAAGCTTCCGCCCGGTTCAGTAACACCTCTTCGTTCCGGAAAGTCGGGAAGATCGTATAAATTATCCCGGAGGAAGCGTTAATATCTGTCTTGATAAACAATTCATAATATTTGGGTACATAATAGTTATCCCCACTATACCAGTTGCGATAAGCCCATTGACCTCCTGTCACATTCAGAGTCGAACTGGTCAGCGTCTGTTCCAAATCCGATTTCACACAACCATATCTCCAGGTATTGGCATAGCGGGACATCCGGGATGACATTTCCGTCAACAACAGGTTAGAGGTATTATCCGACTTGGTATAGGCTATTTTCACATCACTGGAACCAGGCGCCACAGCATAGGTAGTTAACCAAGGCTGGAAATTATTTTTTGCATAAATATTTGCATTATCTCTATCCGAAACATTTTTCGCCCCTTCCTGGCCGACAAATACGGATGGCATAGGGAACACTTTACTGGCATAAGTAATTACTTTTCCCCAATTTCCTTTATAAAGATAAAAACGCGAAGCATAAGCATTGGCAGCAGCCCGGGTAAAATGATACCGGGGAACGGTATAAATCGCATCTGATCCCAATTTATCAATGGATTCAATCAGATCTTTTTCAATTTTTTCGTAAGTTTTAGCTACAGTTTCACGGTCATATTTCGCTAAAGCCACTGTTTCCGGTTCCGTTACATAAGGAACACCGGGACTACTATTGTCACTATCTTTATCATAGAACTTAGCAAACAAAGACACCAGCATAAAATGCGAAAACGAACGGATCATTTTTGCTTCAGCGATATAGGGTTCCTGCTCTTTCGGAGCCCCCATTTCTTCTGCAGCTTTCAGGGCATGATTCACTTCAGCGATACTGTAGTAAAACTTTCTCCAGAACCAGGTTGGAGTATCCTGAGTCTCATCCTCTACATCCCGCCAGAAAAAAGGATCTGTATTCGAATTATTTTCTTGTTTACCAGAACCTTTATCAGTCACAAAATCTACACGGGAATTCAGCATGGCAGCATAGGAAGCTTTAGGATAAGCATCGGCTACCAGTTTTGCCAACTTTTCGGTAGTATTGATCTCTGTCCGGTCATCGGGAACCACATCCAGGAAATTGTTACAACCAGTTAATAGTACCAATCCCCCAACCGCTATATTTCTAAAGTATTTCTTCATAATCATATCATTTAAAAACCAATATTCAAGGCAATCGTAAACTGACGGGAAAGTGGCTGAGCCACACCTCCGGTATTATAAAACTCAGGATCCTGTCCGTTCAGCTTTTTATCTGCATAAATCAACCAAAGATTAGAACCGGCAACAGTTAGGGACACATCACTCAGAACTTTAGTTCTCTGCAAATAATGTTTAGGAACTTTATAGGTCAGCGAAATAGTTTTCAGACGTATAAAGTCACCTTTAGCCACCCGTTCCGTTGAGTAGTTATAAGAATTATAAGGGTATTTACTTTTAAAACCGTCAGCTGTTAACACATCGACAATAGAAGGCACGTTGGTATATTTTTCATCCCCGGGTTGCATCCAACGGTCAAAAAAGACACTCGACATTGCGTCCAGTTCGCTATAGCTGGTCTTAAATGCCGGAGCCAGACGGATTTTATTGCCGGCTTGGAAAGTGAGGAACACATTCAATGAAAGATCTTTCCAACGGAATGTATTCGACCATCCTCCGGTATACTCCGGATCAATCGGTCCCTCATACTTCAGATAATCCAGATTTGTACTCTGGAAATAAACTGAATTAGCAATCACTCCGCTCTCATTGATAAACAGAGGAACGCCTGTATCGTGCTCCAATCCCTTATACTGAATAGAAAACAAGCTCCCCACGGGATATCCTTCGCGGTTCCCACCACTGGCATTGATCATATTATAAATAGAAGGCATGTTCTTGGAGTTTGTAATTTTGGTTGTCGTATACCCCAAGGTCAGGTTTGATTTCCAATTCCAGTTTTTTGTACGGATAGGGGTAATACCGATAGCCAAATCATAACCCCGGGATTCCATATCGGCATAATTGGCATATTTATAAAGCGTACCTCCGATAGCTGAATTCTTCAAAGAGGCAATCAAATCGAAACTATTTCTTCTCCAATAGTCAAAGATTACATCCAGACGCCGGTTAAACAAACCGATATCAATACCCAAGTTGAGCACATGTCCCTTTTCCCACGTTAATTCAGAGTTTTCAAGTGCTTCCAGAGTAATTACCGATTCGATCTCATTACCATAAGGACGTTTGGTATTTTCATTGACAAACTTAGCAGAAGCAGAAGCGGAAGAATTCATAGAAGCAGTCAAGCCATAAGATCCACGCAACGACAATTGATCGATCCATTCGGTAGATTCCATGAAATGTTCATTACTGATATTCCATTTGGCACTAACATTCCAAGTCGGTAACCAACGGGCACTACGATTGCTTCCCAAAGCATTTGTTCCGTCATACCGGACTGTTCCGGAAAAAATATAACGGGAATCAAAACCATAATCGGCATTAAAATAGAATGCAGCAAAACGGTCACGGGTAGTTCCCATTCCATAATAATCAAAATTACTTTCGATCATCATTTTCATAATCCTGTAATCCACAGTGACTTTCCCTCCTTCATTGTATTGATAACCGTAACCGGTATTTGAAAACTTCTGGCGGTCAGCATATTTCACCTGCACACCCGCAATCATATTCAGATCGTGCAAGCCGAATTTTTTATTGTATTTAAAAGAGTTGCGGACATCATAACTGGTTAACTGATCTTCGGACCGGTTATAAAAACCACCATAGGGTAATACAGATATGGCTTCTGCTTCCGGATGTTCAGGATCTTTGTATAAAAATTTATTTTTAGCACGGATGGTTGAAGTATAATCAGCCCGGTAGGCTTCTGCCATATTCGAATTTTCAGTAATCATATGTTCCCGGTCGGATTTTACATAACGCACAGCTCCCATAAACTCATAGCGGAGTCCTTTAATGATTTCCCAACCTAATTCCAATTGTGCCTTTACATCCACCATTTTCAAATGGATGGAGTTGTTCTGCAATTCATTGATAATATTGAAAGGGGCATAATTCCGGGTAAAAAATTCCGGATTTCCAGCCTCATCAAAACAGGTGAGCACACGGCTGGTATTTAAAGCATAGCTAAATGGATTAATATCGAAATCCCGGTCATAGGAGCCTTCCACCGTATTACTCCGGCGGGACAAAGATCCCGGAGCTTTCTGATCCCGTAGTGACCCTATCAATTGTACGCCTAAATCCAAATTTTCAGCCAATTTATAATTATTGCGAAGATTTGCGGTATAACGTCTCACCTTATCAGCCACAGTCCAGCCCTCATCATTCAGGAAACTCAGAGAGGCATATGAACGGCTACGCTGGCTACCTCCTGAAATGCTGATAGAATGCTCCTGTTGCAGCGAATTCCGGAATAAAATTTTAAACCAGTCAGTATTGGCATTGGCATAGTGTCTCAAAAATGCATTCCTGGCTTCCCGGGTATTTTCCAACTGAAACTTTCCGGTTTCCGGATCAAAGGAATTAATCATTTTATACATTTTTCCATACACTCCGGAATTCGACGCATTCACCAAGTCCGAATTCAAAAACCCTTTTCTTTCAAGCTCAGCATATACAGACATCTGATCACCGGAATTCATAATGTCATAATCAGCATAAGTAGGACGAAGTTGCACGGTAAAATTTCCGGAATAGCGGAAAACAGGGCGCCCTTCAGCCCCCCGCCGGGTAGTTACCACCACCACCCCATTCATAGCCCGGGCTCCATAAAGCGCTGTCGCAGCAGCATCTTTCAAGATATCAATACTTTCAATATCATTGGCATTTAAACCTGCCACTGCCGATCCCAATAAGGTCGTAGGATCGCCACTGGTCAAATCATCATTACTAACACTTACAATGTCTTCATGTACAATCCCGTCAATCACCCACAAAGGCTTATTCTCACCCGACAAAGAGGTAGCACCACGCACACGCACTTTCGGGGCAGCACCAAAAGTTCCGGACACATTCTGTATACTCACACCAGCGACAGCCCCTTCCAGCATACGGCTGACATCCATTACCCCCTTCAGTTTGATGTCATCCTGCTGCAATTTAGTTGAAGAACCGGTAAAGGTAGTCTTACTGATACTCCGGTAACCGGTTACAATAACATCATCCAACACCTTTTCTTCGTCTTCCAGCACCACATTCAGCGGAGCATCCGAACTTACAGTCACCTCTTTATTCAACATTCCCACAAATGAGAAAACCAATACAGGCGACTTCACCACAGGGCTCTCAATTATAAATTTACCATTGATATCAGTAGCGACTCCAACAGATGTTCCTTTCACCAATACATTCACTCCCGGTAAAGGCTCTCCCTTTTTATCCTTGACAGTTCCCGTAATTTTCCTCTTCTGAGCCTGAGGAGTTGTGGGAGTACCCAATTTACTTTCTGTAACAATGATCAGATTGCCAGAAAGTTCATACTGATAACGATCGCCTACAATTCTCTTCAAGGCACGTTCAAGTTCTTCTTCTTTGAAAGACAGGGAAACTCTCTTTTCAGTATCTATGCTTTTAACATTGAAAAAGAAAAAATAATTGGTCTGCTTTTCCAGCTCCTTAAAGACATCTCCCAGTCGCTCATTCTGACAATCGAGCGAAACCCGGATATCCTGTGAAAAACCTCTGGCATTTACTTTGATTAGAAATACCAAACACAAAATCAGCGTTAATTTCATAACACGCAATGTTTTTTGGGGCAATTGCCGCTGATGTACAACAAAAAATTGTTTTTTTTTCATAAGTTTGTATTTGAAATCCAACATCTCCCGTTATTTCCGTCCAAAGAGTAACGGGACGTTATCTTCCGGTGATTGTGTCCAGCAATCGCCGGTTTTTATTTTGATTAAAAAAGGGTCCTTTATTTAAGTTGAATTGAGTGAAATCAAATGAATTCAAATAAAATCGGGTAGAAACCACAAATTCCCGATCACTCATTTCTGTTTTTTATCATCTTACACTATTTTTATCTTTTAATTACTAAATATTTACTGCAAATTTTACAGATTCCATTTTCTGTTTTCTCAAGCCTGAATTTTACTCTCATTTAATTCAATTTACATCAGTTCGCTTTCACTTTTTCCGGAAATTTTATGCCCGAAATAAGGACTTTTTTTTGTTCTTACTCAATGACCACCGTATTCCCTTTCATCTCAAACCGTACATTTGCAGTTTTTTCTATGATACGGAAAACTTCCTGGGGTGACAAGTGCTTGTCAATCATTCCTTTGAAAGCATGAGATTTAGCACTTTCATTCTGGAAAAAGACATCAAGCCCATACCAACGTTGCATCTGCACCATGATATTCTCCAAAGTCATCTCATTGAAAATAAACATTCCATTCTTCCAACTGATGTATTCCCGGGTATCAACCTCACAAACCTCAATATTCTTCATCCCACAACGGGCCTGTTGTCCGGGGATCAGAGACACCCGGTCTTGTCCGTTTTCAACATTCACTTTACCAGATACCAAAGTGGCTTCTACTCCGTCTTTTTCAGGATAAGCATTGATATTAAAAATTGTCCCTACAGCTTCGACAATAGTACCATTCACTTCCACCCGGAAAGGATGCTGTTTATCACTCTCCACTTCAAAATAACCTTCCCCTTCCAGAAATACCCGTCGTTCATCTCCGACAAAAGCTGCAGGAAATGTCAGTTTACTTGCAGAATTAAGATATACAACTGTACCATCGGACAAGGTTAGCCGGTAATCAGCCCCTACCGGTATCTCTATCGTATGATAATGTAATTTTTCGTCTTCTTTTCCGGAAACAACATACACAATCCCTTTCAAAGAATCCTGATGCACAGCAACCTGTCCGGTCTTCAAAACCTCCCCGACAGAATCTTTCGGAATCTTCAGCACCTTTCCATTACCCAAAGTCAGACTGATTCGGGAAGAAGTCTCCTTCTGGTTTTCCACTAGAAATTGCCCGGACGGTTGTTGCGTTTTTTCCCGGAAAAAATAAACTGCTGTACAAATGACAGCCATAGGCAATGCCACCGCAGCCACTCCCCGCCAGAGTTTTACCCGTGGTGAGTTTTTACAAATCGTTTTCCGGCGAATCCGTTCCCACATCCGGTCATAATCCGGTTCTTCAATAGCTGCAATACGATCCATCCGCTCCAACAACCAGATTTCGTCTGAATCCAGCTCTTTTCTTCCGGTTCTTTCCCAAAGAAATTTCCATATTTTCGTAAAAATCTCCTTCATCCTTCCAAAACTATAGTATTAAAAACAGTCGATCGAAATCAATTTGTCTTTAATAACCCTAAGACATTTAAAAGGGTGAAAAGATTATTAAAATTTTTTCAAATAAATAAAAATTAGAAACAAAAGCAATTCATTTTCAGATATACCCCACATCCCCTTCAATTTACGGTAAGCAATTTTGACCTGTGACTTGACTGTATTAACTGACACATTCAGTTTCGATGCGGTTTCTGCATAACCAGTCCCCTCAATAACAGCCATGACAAAAATTTTCCGGCAGTTTTCCGGTAAAGAGAGAAGTAATTCCCGGACATTTTCTACCTTCTCGGCCAAATCTTCGGATTTGTAATCTGCCCAAAATTTATACTCCCGGATCAAAGCTTCTGCATGCTTCTCCCTGACCCGGCAATGCCGGAAATACTTATAAATATAATTCCGGACAGATTGATTCAGGTAATATTGAAGGTCATAATCCGGATTAATCTGTTCCCGATGAGCCCATAAATTTATAAAACTCTCCTGTACAGCATCCTCGGCAATTTGCCGGTCCTCGACTAACCCCATCGCCACATAAAACATACTTCGGGAGTAATATTGGAATACCCGTTCAAAAGCCGCAGTATCGCCCGATTTCAAAAGATATGTATCACTCTGTATACTCACTTACGTCGAAAATGATAGTTGTACAAATAATGATAATTGCACAAATATAAAAAAAACAAACGTAAAATTACAAAATATACAAAATAAGGGTACGAATCAGATATCAAAAAGTAAAACTAATTACTATATTTTCGTACTAAAGCAATCACCTGTTCTTGTTCTTCAGGTGTCAACTGGCCAGCTTTATAAAACTCAATTACCTGATTCTTATTAATAAAGATCACTGTAAAATTATTATTCGCTCCTGGTAATTTCCAAGCCGTAGCTAAAATCCCATCCGGATCAAAATAAATTTTTCCATCCGTTCCTTTTACCTCTTTCAAAGCCATTCTCTTAATCAAAGCATTCGGAAGCATCGGAGCGGCAGCTAAATTGACAATACCATAAGATGTAATTTCCAGCCCTGACACCGGATGAGTCTTGAAATAATCGCGGAAGGTTTTGTTCTGTCCAGGATGTGAAGGATCAGCATAAAATATCAGCAAATTTTTCTGTCCCAACATCGGCAAAGCAACAGTGTCATTATTCATATTCAGGATATTTACAGAAAAAACTTTTTCTCCCACTTGTCCGAACCCTCGGTACGAGAAGAGGAGTCCTATTCCTAAACATAGAATAAAAATCTTTTTCATCTCAAATTCATTTTCATTTATTGAACCTTGGCATCATTCTTGCGTAAATGTTTTACAGTTTGTACGAAAATGGTTTGTACAGGACGAAAAAAAGTGCATTAAACATTTGAAAATAAAGTCAATAAAAAGAAAAGCATGCAAAAATGCGTACTCCTCATCTTATTCTTCCTCTTGTCTTACTCGATAAGCCATGGAAATACCCCAACTACAGACACATTATCTGTGGATAGCCTGGAGTCACGTCCTGCCTTTTTCAAAAGGATGTATAAAAATGTATACCGCTATTTCACAGAAGCAAACCAGGAGAAAGAAACCAAACGATTCGATTTCTCGGTTATCGGCGGACCGCATTTTTCGAGCGACACCAAATTGGGACTAGGTCTGGTAGCTTCGGGACTGTACCGGGTAGACCGGGAGCATCTGACCCTTCCGCCTTCCAACATTTCTTTTTACGGGGACGTAACCACCACCGGTTTTTATCTGTTAGGCATCCGGGGGACGACCATTTTTAAAGAAGACAAATACAGGCTCGGGATCAATTTTTACTTCTTTTCTTTTCCGAGTAAATACTGGGGTATCGGTTATACAAACGGAAATCAGAAGGATCATTACACGACTTACAAACGCCTGGAGAAACAAATCCGGGTGGATTTCTCACGCCGTCTGTTTCCCAACACCTATCTGGGGGTGACGGGACTTTTCAGGCATGTCAACGGTAAAGATTTTAAAGACCCCGGTTTTCTGGACGGTGAAAAAGCAAATATCGCCACACAAGGATTCGGTCTGTTTCTGACTTATGATTCGAGGGATTTTCTTCCTAATCCATACCGGGGAACTTATGCCAGAATCGACCAGCTCTTTTTCCCGGATTTCTGGGGAAACAAATTCAAACGGACAGAAGTATTCTTCAGGCAATACAATAAGTTGTGGAAAGGAGCCATTCTGGCATCCGATTTGCAGGGGACATTCAATTACGGTAATACCCCCTGGAGTATGGTCGCCCTATTGGGAGGTTCTTATCAGATGAGAGGCTATTATGAAGGACAATACCGGGACAACGACCTGATACAAACTCAGGTAGAACTAAGACAACATATCTACAACCGGCATGGAATCGCCCTTTGGGGAGGTGCAGGAAATGTGTTTCCGAAATTCAAGTACTTCAAATGGAAGGAAACGCTGCCTACTTACGGCATCGGCTACCGGTGGGAATTCAAGAAACGGGTAAATGTCCGGTTGGATTATGGATTCGGAAAAGGGCAAAGTGCTTTTTATTTTAATATCGACGAAGCTTTTTAAACAATGACTATGTTACATCAAATAAATCTGTTATTCCGACGTTTTCTGACCGATGCACGTCAGTTATTCCGTTTCTTCGTTATCGTCAACCTGATTCCCTGTATTTTGCTGGTATTTACAGAACCTTATTCTTTTATGGGAAAGGTGATCCTGGTCACTTTTCCGTTGGGAATGTATCTTTTTGTATTCTCGTGGTTGAAAAATATCGGATTGATGCAGCTGATATTGATCCCGCAATTGATCTTCAATGCTTTTCAGATCGTTTTATTCTACCTGTTCGGCGAATCGGTGATCGCTGTCGATATGTTTCTGAACCTGGCGACGACCAACGTGACGGAAGCCAGTGAATTGCTGAATAATCTGTGGCCGGCGATCATCCTGGTTTGTGTGATCTATATCCCTACGATTGTGATTGCAGCTATCGGTTGTAAAAAGAGGGTGCATCTGACGCCTGTGTTCCGGAAAAAGATGGCTTGTACCGGGTTGATTATCGGGCTGGTTTCGTACGGTTTGACCTTCACGGCTACGAACAGGAATACGGGAAGCTATAAATTGCAATACGACGTATTCCCGGTGAATATCTATTATAATCTTCGTTTTGCCGTGAAAAAATGGCAACGGAGTATGATTTATCCTCTCACGTCGAAAGACTTCACTTTCCAGGCCCATAAAAGTGTAAAATCGGCGGATAGGGAGATTTATGTGTTGGTAGTAGGAGAAGCCAGCCGGGCGGTGAACTGGAGCCTTTGGGGATATGAACGGGAAACGAACCCCCTGTTATCCCAGATTCAGGGCCTGGCTTTATATAAAGATGCCATTACACAGGCAAATGCTACACATAAAAGTGTTCCCCTGATTTTATCCGCCGCCAATGCCGAGCATTTCGAAGACATCTATGGGCAAAAAAGTATTGTCGAAGCCTTTAAAGAAGCAGGGTTCAAAACGATTTTCCTCTCGAATCAGACGCCTAACCGTACTTTTACCGACTATTTTGCAGCAGAAGCGGATTTCCACCACAATATCCGCCCGGCATCGGCAGGAGGGATCTATACCGTCAATAACTACGACGATGCCATGCTTCCGTTGGTGCAGCATTATATCGATTCATTACCGGATAACTTATTTTTTGTGTTGCACACCTATGGTTCACATTTCAACTATTTTGAACGTTATCCAAGGGAGTTCGCCCATTTTACCCCGGACGAAGCGACAGAAGTGGAGGTGAAAAACCGGCAACAACTGATCAACGCATATGATAACAGCATCCGTTATACGGACTATTTTCTGCACCATCTGATCCAGATTCTGGATTCGACGAATCATACGACAGCACTTTACTATAGCCCGGACCACGGGGAAGATTTGTTGGACGACGACCGGAAACGCTTCCTGCATGCTTCGCCCCATCCGACGTATTATCAATTGCACATACCACTATTCTTATGGTTTTCCGATCAGTACCGGCAGGAATTCCCGGAACGATATGCAACGGCACTCGCCAACCAGACACAACCGGTATCTACAATCGTGGCTTTTCACACGATGCTGGACATGGCCTCTATCACGACCCCATTACTGAATACCGGTTACTCACTGATCAGCCCTGATTATAAAGCCCGGCGAAGGATGTATCTGACCGATCACGATCAACCTATTTTCTGGTATAATTCGGGCTTGAAGAAGCAAGATAAAGCTATGATCGAAAAAAATCATCTGGACCACCGGTAAACGCTAACAACCGGAATCTCCGAGGAAACACAGGTTTATCGGGAAAGCCGATGTTTAAAATTAAACACACAGTATGTTTGATGAAAAAAACGACCGGGATATTTTTTAGAGATCATCAAAACATTAATTTTGCAATCCAATAATCATACATTTTTAAAACCTGAAAATATGAAAATAGCTATCGTCGGGGCAAGTGGAGCAGTAGGACAAGAGTTTCTGCGCGTATTGGAAGAAAGAAATTTTCCTATGGATGAGTTGGTGTTATTCGGTTCGAAACGGAGCGCCGGCACCCAATACCTGTTTCGTGGTAAGCCGCTGACTGTAAAACTTTTACAACACAACGACGACTTTAAGGACATCGACATAGCTTTCGTTTCGGCCGGAGGCGGTACTTCGAAAGAATTTGCCGAAACGATCACCAAATACGGGGCTGTAATGATCGATAATTCGAGTGCTTTCAGAATGGACGAAGAGGTACCTTTGGTGGTACCGGAGGTCAACCCGGAAGATGCTCTCGACCGTCCCCGTGGCATCATCGCGAATCCGAACTGTACGACTATCCTGCTGGTGGTTGCCTTAAAAGCCATCGAACCATTGAGCCACATCACCCGGGCCCGTGTATCGACCTATCAGGCAGCGAGCGGCGCAGGCGCAGCAGCTATGGACGAACTGTATAATCAGTACCGGCAAATCCTGGCAGGGGAAACACCTACGGTGGAGAAATTCGCCTATCAACTGGCTTTTAACCTGATTCCTCAGGTAGACGTTTTCACGGATAACGGCTATACCAAAGAGGAAATGAAAATGTTCAACGAGACACGGAAAATCATGCATTCGGATATCCGGGTAAGCTCTACTTGTGTGAGAGTACCGGCCTTACGGGCCCATTCGGAAAGTATCTGGATCGAAACAGAACGCCCGCTCTCGGTAGAGGAAGTCCGGGAAGCTTTTTCCCGTGCCGAAGGTCTGGTATTGCAAGACAATCCGGCAGAACAGGATTATCCGATGCCTCTTTTCTTATCAGGCAAAGATCCGGTGTATGTAGGCCGTATCCGCAAAGACCTGGCGGACGAAAAAGGATTGACTTTCTGGTTAGTAGGTGACCAAATCAAAAAAGGCGCCGCTCTGAATGCAGTACAGATTGCCGAATATCTGTGTAAAAAAGGACTTTAAACGGAAGGAAGCGAATAACAACGGTTATTCATCCGGCAGGAAGAGATCCGGGACGAGGAATGGAAAGATCCCGGGTTCTTCGGTAGTCTCTGCACAAACGAAGCATTTGTATGCGGGATCGACCGGACAGGCAGAGATAGAGAGATTTCGAAGGTTTTCTGACTGAAATATGCGGGGCCGATGATCGTCGAAGCGGACTTCGAAACCGGACAAGGGGGAGGATAAGCCGCTACCGGTGTATTTTAAAAAACTTTCTTTCACGGACCAATAACGGAAAAACAGTTCATCCTGCGCATCTCCGGCAAGATTTTGCAGGCACTGAATTTCTGCAGGATGGAAAAAACGCCGGGCCACTTCCATGCGGGCTTTCCTTTTTTGCTCGATATCGATTCCGACTTCGAGATGCGAAAAAGCCGCCACGATATAATCACCGGAATGCGATAAATTATACCAAACCGTAAACCGGCTCTCCACCAATGGTTTACCATGTTCACCTATACGGATGAGGTAATCTTCTTTGTGCAGTCCCCACAAACGGAACAATAACCGCCGAATCATCCCCTCACCCAATAATTTTGTACGCCTGACTCCGGGATTTTTGTATCCGGTTACTTTCCGGACCGTGTCTTCACCTACTAACGGAAACAGTTCATCTTCGGAGAGATGCTGAAAATCGGAAATCCGTAAATAATAAATTTTAAGCATGTCGGTTGAAATAAAGATTACAAAAATACGATAAGCTTGGAGAAAAAAAATCGTAAAATTGTTAAAATCCTTAAGATTTGACAAAACAGTTCCTTGAAAATTTAACGTTTCATTCAAAAAAAACGTTTGAAATATTGGTATTTAATCCGATTTTCTTTACTTTTACCCCCTAGAAAAAAGACAACATAAATACATTAATTTAATATCATGGAAATTAAAAAGTCACCGAAAGCAGATCTGGAAGGGAAGAAAGGCGTTTTCTTCGAGATCGGACTTACTCTGGCTTTAGCGGTGCTGTTATTTGCTTTTGAATGGAAATCTTCCACCGAACAAGTAACTCCATTTCAGACTCCCGCTGAAGAACAGATAGAAGATGAGATTATTCCGATTACGCAACAAATGCTAAAACCTCCACCACCTCCTCCTCCAGCCCCGAAATTGACGGACTTGATCGATATTGTAGAGGATGACACCAATATCGACGATGATCTTGAAATTTTAGACGCAGAAGACCAATCGGAGAACCAGGTGATAGAAAATGTCGCCGATTTTGGAGAATATGGTGAAGAGAATACCGGAGAGTCAGAGATTTTCCAGGTAGTTGAAGATATGCCGAGCTTCCCGGGTGGTAATGTATCGAAATGGATTGCGAAGAATGTAAAATATCCGGTTCTGGCCATGGAAAACGGTATTCAGGGGAAAGTTTTCATTCAGTTCGTGATCGAGAGAGACGGTTCTATTACCGACGTAAAAGTAGTGAGAGGAGTAGATGCCTCTTTGGATAAGGAAGCTGTACGTGTTGTGCAGTCGATGCCGAAATGGAAACCAGGAAAGCAGAGAGGTAAACCTGTACGTGTAGCCTACACTCTGCCGATCAACTTCCAGTTATCGAACAATTAGCAGATTATCGATCAAATTTATAAAGGGCTGTCATCTTTTGTCAGCCCTTTCTTTTGTCATGAAAAAGGTGAATGCCGAAACAGCAGGCCTCTGTTTTACGTTATTGCAGCAGCCTTCAAATTTTATTATTTTATATGTATTATACGGATCAGGAAGCAGAGAAAGCGATATTAGTAGGAGTAGCCCTTCAATCGGAAGGGATCACCTACGAGCAGATGACCGAATATCTCGACGAATTGTCATTTCTGGCAGAGACAGCGGGAGCAGAAACGGTAAAAATTTTCACACAGAATTTAGATAAACCGGTACATGCCACTTTTATCGGCAAAGGGAAACTGGAAGAAATCAAAGCTTACACCGAAGAAAACCCGGTAGATATGGTTATTTTCGACGATGAATTGAGCCCGACACAGTTACGAAATATAGAATCTGTCTTTCCGGGAATCAAAGTGCTGGACCGGACGAACCTGATTCTGGACATTTTTGCCAGCCGGGCACGTACGGCACATGCCAAAACCCAGGTGGAACTGGCTCAATACCAGTATTTACTTCCGCGTCTGACCGGAATGTGGACACATCTGGAGCGACAAAAAGGAGGTATCGGATTAAGAGGACCGGGAGAAACGGAAATCGAGACCGACCGCCGGATCATCCGGGATAAAATCAGCCGTTTGAAAAATGAACTAACCAAGATCGACAAACAAAAGGTCATTCAACGGAAAAACCGGGGTAAACTGGTGCGTGTCGCTTTGGTAGGTTATACGAATGTCGGAAAATCGACGTTGATGAACCTGCTGAGTAAATCGGATGTATTTGCAGAAAACAAATTGTTTGCTACACTAGATACGACCGTGCGGAAAATTGCGATTAAAAATGTGCCGTTTTTGCTGGCGGACACGGTAGGTTTTATTCGTAAATTACCCCATCACCTGGTGGAATCGTTCAAATCTACGTTGGACGAAGTGCGCGAGGCAGACGTTATTCTTCATGTCGTGGATATCTCCCATCCGCAATTCGAAGATCAGATGAAGGTGGTCAATGCTACTCTGGCAGAATTGATCAAAGAACCCAAACCGACGATTATCATTTTCAATAAAATCGACGCTTTTCATTATGTACAGAAGGAAGAAGACGATTTAACCCCTGTGACCAGAGAAAACTATAGTCTGAACGACCTGAAACAAATGTGGATGTCGCGACAGGGAAGTGAAACCGTATATATATCGGCCGTTAAAAAGGAGAATATAGAAGAACTGAAAGAAAAGCTTTACGGTATCGTCAAAGAGATCCATTCGGCACGATTCCCCTATAATGACTTTTTATACCAGGATTATACCGAAAACAATCCGGAAACAGAAGAGTAGGTTTCTTTACTATTTGTTAATATTAAGACAATACTTCAACGAAAACGTTTTAATATTAACAAATACTTAAAATCAATCATTCATAATTTTGTTTTTTAAACATATTCTTTTATTTTTAATGAACCGGAAAAGTCTGGAAACATTAAAATGAAAGATTATGGAAGTAAAAAAATCACCTCAGGCAGACCTTGAAAACAAGAAAAATATTTTTTTGGAAATAGGTCTTATGCTTGCCCTGGGTACTATTCTATTCGCATTCGAATGGAAAGTTTCCGGGCGTCAACCCGCTGATTTCGTCACGGTATCTGAAATCCCGACCGAAATCGAGATGGTACCGATCACCATGATGCATCAGATTACCCCACCTCCTCCCCCAGCCCCGAAGCCTTTCGATTTACTGGAAATTGTGGATGAAATAGATCCTTTGTCGGACGATCTGGATATCATCGATGCAGATGACGAAAGTAATAATAAAGAATCTTTCGACCTGAATAATTTGAATTACGATGAGGAATACGACACAGACGAAGTAATCGCTTTCGTGCCGAGCGAGGATATGCCGGTATTTCCGGAGAATATACAAAAATGGCTCTCAAAGCATGTGAAGTATCCTCAAATTGCCCTTGAGAACGGGGTACAGGGGAAAGTATTCGTTCAGTTTGTGGTTGAAAAAGACGGCAGTGTGAGCAATATCAAAGTGGTGCGCGGAGTAGATGCTTCTTTGGATAAGGAAGCGGTGAGAGTGGTGTCGGTGATGCCGAAATGGAAACCCGGTAAACAAAGAGGCAAAGCGGTGAGGGTGGCTTATACGCTTCCGATTGCATTTCAGATAGGGAGTTATTGAGTTACTGAGTTATTGAGTTGATGAGTTATTGAGTTGATGAGTTACTGAGTTGATGAGTTACTGAGTTGATGAGTTGGGGGGGAGAGTTGAAATAAAAAAGGTGTTTATATACATAATTTACCCTAAATGTAAGTTTATAAGTATAAACATGTATATAACTGCCTAAAGAATACAAGGCAACAAAAAAGAATAAACTTTTTTGTAGCCTTGTATTTTATGGAGCCGTTATTTAACGATTACGAGAAAATAATTCTTTTTGCCACTTTGGGCGAGGATATATTTTCCGTCGATGAGGTGAGATTCACCGATGATGGTTTCTTCACCCTGTACTTTTTCTTTATTGATACCGATAGCATTGGATTTCAAAGCTCTGCGGGCTTCTCCTTTGGAAGACATGATGGCTGTTTTATCGGCTAAGAAGTCGACAATGGAGATACCTGCTTTTAAATCGGCCGCCGCAATTTCGTATTGGGGAACCCCTTCGAATACGGACAGGAAAGTATTTTCATCGATTTTCCTCAAGGTCTCGGAGGTTGCATTCCCAAAGAGGATTTGGGAGGCTTCCAGGGCCAGGTTGTAAGCTTCTTCCCCATGGATCAGGCAAGTAATTTCTTTTGCCAGGGTTTTCTGCAATTTCCTGAGGTGCGGAGCTTCCCGGTGTTCAGCGATCAAAGCATCGATCCGAGCGGGAGGCAGGATGGTGAAGATTTTGACATAACGTGCGGCATCTTCATCGGTGGTATTCAACCAGAACTGATAAAATTTATAAGGAGAAGTACGTTCGGGATCTAACCAGATATTCCCCGATTCGGTTTTCCCGAATTTTTTTCCATCGCTCTTGGTCATCAACGGCCAGGTCAAGCCATAGGCGTCGAGCCCTTCTTTACGACGGATCAATTCGCCTCCGGTAGTAATATTTCCCCATTGGTCGGAACCTCCCATCTGCAACATACAACCGTAGTTTTTACGCAGATGAAGGAAATCGTATCCCTGCACCAGCTGATAGGTGAATTCTGTAAACGACATACCCTGGGCCGACTCGCTACTGAGGCGTTTTTTTACGGAATCTTTAGCCATCATATAATTGACGGTAATATGCTTACCGATTTCACGGATGAAATCCAGAAATGAGAATTGTTTCATCCAATCGTAGTTATTCAGCATAATAGCAGCATTGGAAGCAGTGGAGTTGAAATCGATAAACCGGGATAACTGAGCTTTGATCCCGGCCATATTTTTACGGATAGTCTCTTCGTCTAACAAGTTTCTTTCCTGTGATTTGCCACTAGGATCGCCGATCATACCGGTAGCTCCACCGATAATAAAAATCGGTTTGTGCCCGGCCATCTGAAAGTGTTTCATCATCATCACAGAGACCAGATGTCCGACATGCAGAGAATCGGCAGTCGGGTCGATACCTACGTATGCCGTAGTTTGTCCTTTAGCCAATAGTTCTTCTGTTCCCGGCATGATATCATGAATCATGCCTCTCCATTTTAATTCATCAACAAAATTCATCGTATTCTATTTTATATCGTTTCAAAAGCGGATCGTGTTGTACATCTGTTGTGCAAAGTTAAGAAAAGGATCGAATAACAAACTGTTCTCCCTGGTTTCTTCGCTGATAAAATGGAATTTATCGTTCAAAGCATCGACAATCATTAAAAGTACACAAACCATAATGAAATATTTTGCGATACCGAGGAGGGTGCCAAGCAGTTTATTGACCAACCCCAACGAAATAATATCGACCAGTCTGGTCAACATCTTCCCCAGCAAATAGACAACAATCACAACCAACAGGAAGGTAACGGCCAAAGCGATATAAGACAAGTAACGGGACGTGATATTCAGGAAGTCTTTCAATATCCCTTCGGTAAAAGGGCTGTAACGTATGGCAATGAAAACCCCCAATATCAGCCCGGCTAAAGTGGCGACCTCGATAATCAATCCTTTCGAGAATCCACGGAAAGCGCCGTATAGTAAAAACAAGAGAATAACAATGTCAATATAGTTCATGGCAAATCCGATTTAAACGGGTTTCAAAGATACGAATTTATCGGGAGCATTTTTTCCTTTCATTTTCTATTATTTGATAAATTCTTAGTATTTTCGCCAATTGGTAAATAGGGTTCTTATACCCCCTTGTTAACATATCACTTTATAAAAACAAAATATAATGTACAGAACACACACATGCGGAGCACTTCGGATTGAAAATGTAAACGAGAATGTCTGTTTGAGTGGCTGGGTTCAGAAAATCAGAAACCTGGGAGCCATGACATTTATCGATCTCCGCGACAGATACGGAATTACCCAATTGGTGGCAGAAGAATCTGCTTCTGAAGAGATAAAAAAACAAGTGGCACAGTTAGGACGGGAATTTGTGATTCAAATTCAAGGTAAGGTGGTGGAGAGAGCCAGTAAAAACAATAAAATACCTACAGGAGAGATCGAAATTATCTTAGATACGGTAAAGATTCTGAGCCGTTCGGAGATACCTCCTTTTACTATTGAAGACAATACGGACGGGGGTGACGAGATCCGGATGAAATACCGTTATCTCGATTTACGCCGGCAAATGGTGCGCAGGAACCTGGAATTGCGTCACCGGATGGCGCATTTGGTACGTAATTTTCTGGATGGCAAGCAATTTATGGAGGTAGAGACGCCGGTATTGATCAAGAGTACTCCCGAAGGAGCCCGTGATTTTGTGGTGCCTTCGCGGATGAATCAGGGACAGTTTTATGCATTACCGCAAAGCCCGCAGACTTTCAAACAACTGTTGATGGTCGCCGGTTTCGACCGATACTATCAGATTGTGAAATGTTTCCGGGACGAGGACCTTCGGGCAGACCGTCAACCTGAATTCACTCAGATCGATTGTGAAATGTCGTTTGTAGAACGGGAAGATGTACTCGGTATTTTCGAAGATATGATCCGCCATCTTTTTAAAGAAATCAGAGGCATCGATATCCCGGCATTTCCGCGGATGACGTGGCATGAAGCGATGGAGCAATATGGTTGTGACAAACCGGATATCCGTTTCGGTATGAAATTCGTAGACCTGACCCGTCTGGCCCGAACCAAGGACTTTGCAGTATTCAACAGTGCAGAATATATCGGAGGGATTTGTGTCCCGGGTTGTGCTTCGTATACCCGTAAGCAGCTGGACGAGCTGACCGATTTCGTGAAGCGTCCGCAGGTAGGAGCGAAAGGATTGGTGTATGTCAAATACAATGAAGACAGCAGCATAAAATCGTCGGTAGATAAATTCTATACGGCCGAAGAGCTGAAAGTATGGCTAGACACCTGCCAAGCTCAACCGGGCGATCTGCTCCTAATCTTATGCGGAGCGAAAAACAAAACTTTACCCCAGTTGTGTGAGCTTCGTCTGGAAATGGGAAACCGGCTGGGATTGAGAGATAAAAATGTATTCAAACCGTTATGGATCGTCGACTTTCCGTTGTTGGAATGGGATGAAGAGACACAACGTTTTTATGCGATGCACCATCCGTTCACCTCTCCGAATCCAGAGGATATCGATTTGATGGAAACACGGCCGGGAGATGTGAGAGCGAATGCCTACGACATGGTGATCAACGGCGTGGAAGTAGGGGGAGGTTCTATCCGGATCCATGATACAGCATTGCAGCAACGGATGTTCAAATGTCTGGGATTTACCCCGGAGCAAGCTGAAAAACAATTCGGTTTCCTGTTGAATGCTTTCAAATACGGCGCTCCTCCTCATGGTGGTATCGCCTTCGGTTTCGACCGTTTGGTTTCTATGTTTGCAGGCCTGGACAGCATTCGAGACACCATCGCTTTCCCGAAAAACAATTCGGGCCGGGATGTGATGATCGATTCTCCGTCGGAGATTTCGGCCGAGCAATTCAAGGAATTAGGCATTAAACTGAATCAATGATTTACCCCTAAATTCATACAAGTGTTTAAGGATGTAATCGGACATGAAGATATCAAGCAAAGACTGATCACCTCTCTCCGGACGGGGCGGATCAGTCATGCCCAACTATTTGCCGGAGAAACGGGATACGGTTCTCTGGCTTTGGCTTTGGCATTCGCCCAATATGTCTTTTGCACAGGTGATAAAAAAGAAGATGCCTGCGGAGAATGCCCTTCGTGTAGGAAAATACAGAAATACATCCATCCGGATCTGCACTTTGTATTTCCGGTTGTCCGGAAAACAAAAAGCCCGGTCAGTGATGAATATATCAACGAATGGCGGCGTCTGCTGACGCGGACGAATTATTTCGGTCTGGAAGAATGGTATACGGAAATGGGAGTAGAGGATAATGCACAAGCCGCGATATATACCGAAGAAAGTGCCAATATTCTCCGTAAGCTGAACCTGAAATCATTCGAATCGGATTATAAGATTCTGGTGATGTGGTTGCCGGAAAAGATGAATCCGGAATGCTCGAACAAACTGTTAAAGATCATCGAGGAGCCGTTCGACAAGACATTGTTTCTGATGGTTTCGGAGCATCCGGAACAGATCATCAATACGATACAATCGCGTTTGCAGCGTATTCACATTCCTCCCCTGCATCAGGAGCAAATACAACGACAGCTGATAGCTGAAAAAGGAATCGCTGCACAAAAAGCGGAAGAATATGCCCATGTAGCTTCGGGAAACTGGTATAAAGCCCTGCGGTTGCTGGACGAAACAGAAGAGCAAATTTACAACCAGGAAAAATTTATCAGCCTCATGCGGCTGTGCTGGGAAAGAAAAATGCTTCCGGTGAATGAATGGGTCAATGAAATATGTAGCCTTGGAAGAGAAAGGCAAAAGAATTTCTTAGCGCATGCCTCACGGATGATCCGGGAAAATTTTGTCCGGAATTTCGGTTTGGAGCAACTGAATTATATGACGGAACGGGAGAAAAATTTCTCACAACGCTTTGCCCCTTATGTACATGAAGGAAATGTCATTCCATTGAGTAACGAGTTCGAGCGTGCTTATAGCGACATCAGCCGGAACGGAAATGCAAAAATCATTTTTACGGATCTCTGCATAAAAGTCATGCAAAATATCAGACCCAATTGAAACTGTTTTCACGTACAATAATATATAATGAAAAAATCAATTTATGAACGATATACACAATAACGAAAATATAAGCCAGGAAGAAGAATTCGTTTCGCCCGGGCAAGAAAAAGTAAACGGCAAAGCGACGCCTGAGCAATCGGGGCCTTCGACCGGGGAGCCCCGTGAACAACCGGGGGAACCGACGGAGGAAGCCGTAGAGATCGAAGAGACGGAAGAGATAGAAATTATCGAAGCCGGGGAATTTACAGTCCCGAAAAAAGAAGAGGAAGAAGAGGAAATTCAGGAACTTCATACGAAGCATCCGCGGCGGGATGTGCCGGTAATCGACCATCGTTTGCTAGCGGGGAAATTGACGGTATACGACTGGCTGGAAGATCTGCCTGCAACGGATTGTGCCCCGGAGATCGTAGAAGTAAGGTTTAAAAATACACGGAAAGGGTTTTACAGTAATCCGTCGAAACTAGCTTTAAAAGCAGGAGATATCGTGGCGGTCGAAGCAGCTTTGGGACACGACATCGGGGTAGTATCTTTATCGGGTGAACTGGTAAAGGAACAAATCCGGATCAAACGGGTGGATCTCGAGCGGAATCCGCTGAAGAAGGTATACCGGAAGGCCAAACCCCACGACATCGAGAAATGGCAACAAGCCATTGCTTTAGAGCACGATACGATGATCCGTTCGCGGAAAATCGCAGCCGACCTGAAACTGAATATGAAGATCGGTGATGTGGAGTATCAGGGAGATAAAACAAAAGCTATATTTTATTATATCGCAGACGACCGGGTGGATTTCCGGACGCTGATCAAGGTGTTGGCGGAGACTTTCCATATCCGTATCGAAATGAAACAGATCGGGACACGTCAGGAAGCAGGCAGAATCGGGGGTATCGGTCCCTGCGGACGCAAATTATGCTGTTCGACTTTTATCACGAATTTTATTTCGGTGTCGACCTCAGCCGCCCGCTATCAGGATATTTCGCTGAATCCTCAGAAGCTGGCCGGACAGTGCGGGAAACTGAAATGTTGTCTGAACTATGAAGTGGATGCGTACGTCGATGCGCAGAAAGATTTCCCTTCGACCAATATTACTTTAAATACGGGAGAGGGTTTGCTTTACCATCAAAAAACGGATATCTTCGGTCAGATGATGTCTTATAGTACGGATAAAGAAGGGAAGGGTATTTTTATCCAGATTCCGGTGAAACGGGTAAAGGAAATCATCGCGATGAACCGGAAAGGAATTATTCCTCCAAAAGCGGTAGAAGAAAGCGGAAATACCCCGACAGATATAAAATATACGGACGGCGTGGGAGAAGAAAGCCTGAACCGTTTCGACGAAAAGAAGCAGAAGAAGCGTCATTCCAGGCAACGAAATAATAATAATCGTGAAAATGGAAACTCTAACACTCCCCGTAACGAAAAAAATGAAAGAAACGGAGAACGGGGAGGACAACGGCCTTTCCGTAACGGCCCGAGACAGGATCAGCGCAGAGATTCGAGACCTATACAAAGGCCCAAGCCACGAACCGATCAGCATTCACAATCCAAAACTGAACAATGATGCAAAACTATCGTCCTTTTACCGGTATTACCCCTGCTGTCAAAATTTTATTGATTCTGAACATCGTGATGTACTTTCTGAGTATGTTTATCGATAGCCGGATGCATGTGGATACAGCCCATCTATTAGGACTTCATTTGCCGCAATCTGTCTTTTGGCGCCCATGGCAATATGTTACACATATGTTTATGCACGGGTCTTTCGGGCATTTGTTTTTCAATATGTTCGCTCTTTTTATGTTCGGCCGGATACTGGAGTCGGTATGGGGAACGCAGCGTTTTCTGATTTTCTATTTTGTCTGCGGTATCGGGGCGGGCTTGCTGAATAGTGCGGTCGGCTGGTTGGAAATCCACCGGCTGATGGAGCAATATTATGCCTTCCAGAATGCGCCTTCTCCTGCGCTTTTAGCGCAGCTTGTGGAGCGTCAGCTAGGCCATCCGGCCCAGTGGGTGTGGGAGGTGGTGGATAATTGGACCAACAATCCGGATTCGCAACAATACATTGTAGCAGGAAAACAACTCTTCCGTCAGATCGTAGAACTGAAAGTAAATGTCCCGATGATCGGGGCTTCGGGAGCGATATTCGGTATCTTGCTGGCATTCGGAATGCTGTTTCCGAATACGGAATTGTATCTGATGTTTATACCTATTCCGATCAAAGCAAAGTATTTTGTATTGGGATACGGTCTGCTGGAGCTTTTCCTGGGCATGCAGAATAGCGCAACGGACAATGTAGCCCATTTCGCTCATCTGGGAGGGATGTTGTTCGGTTTCTTTATGGTCAAATACTGGAGTAAAAACAGGCGAAGGTTCTATTAAGAGATGATGTATTACAACAATTACGGCGGAAATTTTTCAGAAGGAATCCGGGAAGGGATCAAAAATTCTTTCCGGAAGGGTTCTTCTCTCACCCGTCTGATTTATATCAATTGCGGGATTTTTCTTGCTTTGAAGTTGATATATATCATGATGTTGTTGTTGGGGAAAGGAGAAGAATTTTATCCGACATTGCTGGAATGGATCGGCGTGCCGGCAGATCCGGAGTATTTATTGAGCCGTCCGTGGACGATCTTCACCTATATGTTTACTCAGTTCGATTTTTTACATCTGTTGTTCAATATGTTATGGCTTTATTGGTTCGGGAGTTTTTTCCTGAATTATTTTACGGAACGTAAATTAACGGGTGTATATCTTCTGGGTGGCCTATTCGGAGGTTTGCTGTATATTGCGGCCTATAATATTTTCCCTTATTTCAGTGAGCCTCAAATCAGTCCTTTCCCCCACCCGGCGCTACGGCTGACCTCGTGGGCTATCGGTTCGTCGGCTTCTGTGATGGCAATCGTCTTTGCGGTATGTACTTATCTGCCGCAACATAAGGTCTATATTTTCCTGCTCGGACCGGTGAAACTGGTTTATCTGGCGTTGTTTACCGCCCTGATCGATATTATGAGTATATCTTCGGGAAATGCGGGGGGACATATCGCCCATTTAGGCGGAGCCCTGTTCGGATGGTTCTTTATCGTGGGAGTGAGAAGAAACCGGGACTTTGCTTCAGGGATCGTGAATTTTTTCGAAGGGATCGGACGGCTCTTCCAGCGGAAGAAGAAGATGAGGGTGAGGTATAAGAAGCATGTCTCGGAAATGAACGACCGGGAATACAATGCCCATAAGAAGAATGAGCAAGAACGGATCAACGAGATTCTGGATAAAATCTCGCGTTCGGGTTACGAAAGCCTGACCCGGGAAGAAAAAGCAATCCTCTTCAAGGCTAAAAACTGATTTTATGGAGGTAAGTAAACCAGATACCGGTTCTTTATCAAACCAGAAGTGCTTTCCCTACTATGCTGAAAATATTGGATAAGATTGTATATATCGTCAGTTTGATCGCTGCGTTCGGGTTAATAGGAGCATATCTTTCCCCTATAATCAACCCCAATACCTTTGTCTTTTTTTCGTTACTGGGTTTGGCTTATCCTTATCTTCTGATCGGCAATTTTATCCTTTTACTGTACTGGATTTTCCGTTGGAAGCGGAGGGCCTGGCAGATCGTAGTCGTGATTGCGATCGGGTATCCGACTTTCAGGACTTACTACGGGACAGCGAAAACCGAAACGGGGGATGTTTCGTACGATTTGTCGCTCTTGTCGTACAATATCCGTTATTTCGATGTGTATGGCTGGAGTAATCAGAAGAACACGAGGGAAAAATTATTCAATTATCTGAATAAATTCGACGGGGATGTGATCTGCTTGCAGGAATTTCTAATGAACGGGAATCCGGACCGACGGAAAACGGTAATCGAACAATTGCATACCTACCCCTATTATTATATCGAGAAGGATATGGCTATTTTTTCCAGGCTTCCGATTCTGCACAAAGGACACCTGACTTTCGCCCCTGGTTACAGCAGTTCTTGTATTTACGGAGATTTCAAGCTAGGAAAAGATACGGTGCGGTTGTACAGTGTTCACCTGGAATCCTACAAGCTGGGCAAGAAGGAGCGGCAATTTATGAAAGAAATCAGTTCAGGGCTGAAGGGTAACGATATCCCCGAAGGGGTGAAGAATCTCACGACACGCTTAATGATAGCGAACAAGAACCGGGCGCATCAGGCGGAGGAAATTCAACGGCATATCGACGGAAGCCCTTATCCTGTGATATTGTGCGGCGACTTCAACGATACTCCTCTCTCCTATACTTACAGGCAATTAAGCAGGAAGTTAACGGATAGTTTTATTGAAAAAGGCCGGGGCATCGGCAATACTTACATCGGAGAGTTTCCCTCTTTCCGCATCGATTATGTCTTACATTCCCCGACACTATATACGGTGGGTTATACCCGGGAGGATATCACGCTTTCGGATCATTATCCGATCAAGGTGAAGATAAGGAAGGGAAGTTGATTTATCAGAAAATTCTGAAGATTATTTGGTGGATTTGGGGAATTATTCTATTTTTGTAGCGTTAAAGAAAATTATGGGGGGTTAGCTCAGTTGGCTAGAGCGCTTGCATGGCATGCAAGAGGTCGTCGGTTCGACCCCGATACTCTCCACTCCAGAGTTCTTAAAGTTTGTAAAGTTCATAAAGTTTATGACCGAAGGTATTCCTTATCAGGAAACTTTCCATTAACTTTATGGACTTTATTGTTTTATCGAATTCTTATTATTCGTTTTATGGAAGAATCAGATAAAAAACTAACCCGTAAGATCAGTCCCTATAAGATCATTTACCCGGTCATTATCGGTCTGGGCGTTGTGTCGTATATGCTATACCGGGAATTCGATCTCACTGCTTTCGAACAAATTTCTTTCGGCTGGAGCTCGGTGTTCTGGCTTTTCGTAGCAGTGATGTGTATGTTTATCCGTGATCTGGGGTATGTTATCCGTATCCGGGTTCTTTCGGGGGATCGTTTGAGCTGGATCAAGTCGATCCGGATTATTTTTCTTTGGGAATTTACCTCGGCGGTAACTCCCTCAGCGATCGGCGGTACCAGTCTCGCTATTCTTTTTGTCAATAAAGAGGGGATCAAAGTAGGACGTAGCTCGGCTATTGTCATGGCTACTTCTTTTCTGGACGAGCTTTATTTTATTCTGATGTTTCCGATTATTTTGCTTTGTGTGGATTCGAGCGGGTTGTGGGAGATGTCGGGAGTGAGTTCAGGAGTAAGCAAAAGCCTGATCTGGTTTGCAGTGGGCGGCTATTCGATCAAGCTGGTGTATCTTTTAATTCTGAGCTACGGACTTTTCAAGAATCCCCGGGGGCTGAAATATCTATTGATGAAATGTTTCAAATTAAAGCTTTTACGTAAATGGCGGCACAGTGCCAACGAAGCAGGTTCGGATATCATCCGCAACTCTTACGAATTGCGTCATATGCCGTTTTCTTTCTGGCTGAAGACTTTCGGAGCCACTTTCTTTTCATGGACGGCACGGTATTGGGTAGTGAATGCGATCTTAATGGCCTTTTTTGTATTGAAGGATACGGATTGGGCGACTCAATTTCTGATTTTTGCCCGGCAACTGATTATGTGGATCATGATGCTGATCAGTCCGACTCCGGGAGGAAGCGGTTTTGCCGAATTCGTATTTAAAGAATATCTGGGTTCCTTTATTATAGGAGGAGGAGCCGGTGTAGCGATCGCTATGGCCATCGTATGGCGTCTGATCACTTATTATCCTTATCTGTTCGTAGGTGTTTTTATCGTACCGAAATGGATAGGGCAACATTTCGGCGGACGTCCGAAGCCATCGGCAGCTTCTACCCCATCGGACGATTTAAATCATAACCTTGAAAATCAGTAGTAATTATGTTTTTGATATTTAAAAAACCGGAATACAGAAGATTCAATCTGAAACCCCGCTACTGGGATCCTGCCAAAGAAGAACGGGAAGAACGGGAGCGCAGGGTAAAAGCAGAACTCGGCTTAAAGGACGACGATAAAACTTATATCCCGAATATAAAAGGGCAATTCAGACAGGAGTATGAAAAACGGAAGGCGAACCGTAACGGGCTGAATAGCAATTATGCGCTGCGTTTGTTTATGATCCTGACGTTGTTGTTCATCATGGCCTTTTATGTGTTTGTAAAGAATCCGGACGGTATCCTGCGATTTCTGGGACTTTGACAAATATCCATTATCTTTGTCCTATCATATAACGGCACATTAGCTTAACTACATCAATCAATATGGATATCGTTCATCTTTTACCCGATTCAGTAGCCAATCAGATAGCAGCAGGAGAAGTCGTACAACGTCCTGCCTCTGTTGTCAAGGAATTAATGGAAAATGCGATCGATGCAGGAGCTAAGCATATTCAGGTAGTGTTGAAGAATGTCGGGAAAGCGATCATACAGGTGATCGACGATGGGAAAGGCATGTCGAACATGGATGCCCGGATGGCTTTCGAACGGCATGCGACCTCAAAAATCGCTTCGGCACAGGATTTATTCAGTATCAACACCTTAGGATTCCGGGGAGAAGCCCTTCCCTCTATCGCTTCGGTATCGGAGGTGGAATTAAAAACCCGGCAGGAAGAAGATGAATTGGGCACCTCTATCTTTATCGCGGCTTCGGAACTAAAAAATCAGGAGTCTGTCAGCTGTCCGAAAGGTACGAACATCTCGGTCAGGAACCTCTTTTATAATATCCCTGCCCGCCGGAAGTTTCTGAAATCCGATACGACGGAATTGCGCAATATTACCAATGAATTTCTGCGGGTAGCTTTGACGAATCCGGAGATCAGCTTCTGTTTGTCGAACAACGGAAATGTGATCTACAACTTATCCCCTTCGGGACTACGTCAGCGGATCGTAAATATTTTCGGCAAGTCGATCAATTCAAGACTGATCAATATCGATTGTGCCACGGGTCTGGTAGATATCAAAGGTTTCATTTGCAGTCCGGAACAAGCCCGAAAGACTTATGGCGAACAATATTTTTTCGTCAATAACCGTTTTATGAAGCATCCGTTTTTTCATAAAGCAGTGATGGAGGCCTATTCGGGACTGATCGGTGTGGATTGTATCCCCTCCTATTTCATCTATTTTACGGTGGATCCGTCTTTAATCGATATCAATATACATCCGATGAAAACGGAGATCAAATTCCAGAATGAGACGGATTTTTTCCAAATCTTGTTGGCAGGTATCAAGGAAGCCCTGGGAAAATTCAATATCACTCCTCCCCTGGACTTCGATACGGCTGGAAGTATCGAACTCATTCCTACGGAGAAGCCAGCAGCCCCCTATGTTCCGCGAATCAACTATAATCCGAACTATAATCCTTTCAATTACAGCAGCAGTAAGCTTAATCCACAGGATTCGGATTTCGAACATCCCAGTCGCACGGCAAGCAGTTTTCACCAGGAAAAAGCACCGGCCAACTGGGATATCTTATTCGACGGCTTAAAGGAAAAGGAGGAATCGATTCAGACTTCGATACCGGAAATGACCGAAAATATCAATCCGGTGGTACCGCATACGAATTGCTATTTCCAACTGAAAGGCCGGTATATCGTTACGCCGGTACAAAGCGGTTTGATGCTGATCGACCAGAAAAGAGCCCACGAACGCATCTTATTCGAAAAATATATGACGACCCTGAATACGCAAAAGGTAACGGGGCAGAAGAGTCTGTTCCCGGAAATACTGGAGTTGTCGGCAGGCGATTTTATGCTGGTAGGAGAAATTCTTGCAGACCTGGAATATTTAGGGTTCGAATTAAATGTTTTCGGTAAAAACGGTTATGCCATACATGCCACCCCACCGGACTTATCTTATACCCGGGCGAAGGAAGTGCTGATCAAACTGATCGAACATTATAAAAACACGGAGGGCAGTATCCGGGAGAAGATGAAAGAACGGGTGGTACTGGCTTTGGCAAAGGCCTCGGCAATCAGTTACAATACGGCACTCAGCTGTGAGGAAATGAATGAAATGACCGGTAATCTTTTTGCCTGTAAACATCATAATTTCACTGCAGACGGCAAAACGATCATCCACATTCTGAATTATGAGGATGTGAACAGTTGGTTTAAATAAAAACAGAGTCGCGTTTAATCGAAAAGAATATGTCGGTAATATTAGAGCATGTCAGTAAAGCATATGGCCGGCAAAAGGCGCTGGACGATATCGGTTTCAGGCTGGAAGAAGGTGAAATATGCGGTTTTCTAGGACCTAATGGAGCCGGTAAATCTACTACCATGAAAATCATTACCGGCTGTCTGAACGACTATCAGGGAGAAGTAAGGATCAAGGAGATGAATCTGCGTGAAAATCCACTGAAAATCAAAGCTATTATCGGCTATTTACCCGAACAAAACCCACTCTACCCGGATCTGTATATCCGGGAATATCTGCTTCACGTGGCCCGGCTTTATCGTGTCGGCCGGCCTGTAGCGAAGGTGAATGCGATCATAGAGCGAACCGGACTCGAGCCGGAAATTCAAAAAAAAATAGGACAATTATCGAAGGGATACAGGCAGAGAGTGGGATTAGCGCAAGCTTTGGTGCACGATCCCGAGATTCTGATCCTGGACGAACCGATGACGGGACTCGATCCGAACCAACTGGAAGAGATCAGGCATTTGATCAAAGAAACCGGAAAAAAGAAGACGGTGTTGTTATCGACCCATATTATGCAGGAGGTAGAAGCGATTTGTGACCGGGTAATAATCATTAACCAGGGAAAAATCGTTGCGGACCGACCGATCGGAGAGATCTGTACACATGCAGACGAAGGGATGGTACTTCGCGTTGAATTCAGCCCGGGAAGCGATACACACTGGCTAAGTAAAAGCGAACTGTTCACTCACACCTCACAACAGGCTCCGAACTGCTGGCGTTTAACTTCCCCCCAAGGGAAAGATCCACGGGAAGCCTTGTTTTTCGAGGCTGCCGTTCGCCGCTGTCCGATTATCGCATTGCATACAGAAGTTTATCAGCTGGAAGATATTTTCCACCGATATACACAGAATTTTCCGGCAAAGCCGGGAAAAGATTAACGTAGCCGGAGATGACCGATCAGCGCCGTGCAGATCGGCACATCTTCGATACCGGTTGACGAAACTACATTCCGGATCGAGATTACCAACCACAATCCAAGGCTTGCCAACCTAAAAGGAGATACGGATCCGGAACGAAGTGACACTAATCCATGGTAATGTAGGTTTTTAAATAATTACAGAGGTTTGAACAGTTACAAAAATGTAGAAGATAAGTCAATGGTAGTAACTTAAAAGATAAATAGAATGAGTTTATAAAATACACCAACTCATTTATTTTGACATATAAATACCCCCTAAAAGCTTGTAATAAAACTTTCAGGGGGTATTCATTCGAGGACAACCGATTTGAAAAACGGCTGATTAGATTCCTTCCAGAGCGTCGAAAGTTTTAGCTGTTTCAGGATTTGAAGGACGGGTCATCTTTGCATTGATGATTTTTCCTTCTTTATCCAAAAGGATAAAACGAGGAATTCCGGTAATCATATAAGCATCCATAAAAGTATTGTCGCCACCGTTGTGCAACTGGATACCTCCTAATTTATCTTCTTTTACCATCTTTTCCCAGGCTGCTTTGTCGCGGTCACAAGAAATACTTACGAAATAAATATTCTTTTTTCCGTATTTTTCTTCTAAAGTTTTCAAGTGAGGCAATTCACCCCGGCAAGGTCCACACCAGGTAGCCCAA
Source organism: Odoribacter sp. N54.MGS-14 (assembly GCF_000980295.1). Lineage (NCBI taxonomy): Bacteria > Pseudomonadati > Bacteroidota > Bacteroidia > Bacteroidales > Odoribacteraceae > Odoribacter > Odoribacter sp. N54.MGS-14. The sequence goes on from NZ_LARL01000007.1 coordinate 44,486, forward strand.
GTGTCGATATAGACATATTTTCCGGCCAAATCGGCTAAGCTAACCTCTTTGCCATTGATGTCGAGATATTTGAAAGACGGTGAAGGCTGTCCAACAGCAATTCTAGCCCATTTTGCACACAATTCGTCGAATTTAGCTTTTTTTGCAGGATCGGTAACTTTAGCACTATATACCGGAGCAACTTCAGCCAAATGATCGACACCGGAATCTTTCACATAAGCGGTAACGATTTGATCGACCAAATATTCAACAACTGCAGGATTTTTGAAGTTTTGTTCAACGTAATCCAATTGTTTTTTCGTGAAAGTCAGATTATCGCGATCTTCCAGATCTTTAGCAGCCATCGCCTGAACCCGACCGATCAACGCCTCCTGATACCAATTCATACCAATCAAAGCTTCATCTTCGGTAATTGCAGAAACCAATTTATTGTAGAAAGCATCGGTAGGCTTGAAATCAGGAGCCTGTGCATAGTAGGGATGATAAAGGGGATAAATAGGAAGCGGTCCATAAACCATATAAGCCAATCTTTTTTTCTCTAACTGATTGAACTGCGGGTCGAATCCCAGGGTATCCAAATTTTCATTCAATTTCTTTATTTGTTCGTCTAAAGAGGCCAAAAATTCAGCTTCTTCCAACTTATAATCGGGGCTAAACCGTAAAGCCGGACTATTCAGGTATTCATTTTTTTTAGCGCCTTCACCGGTGAATGCAGGAATCATACGACGACCTTCGAATTTTACAGAAACGTCGAAACTTTTGCCCGGTTCAACATAAACCGGCACCTGCATTCTACCCAATACAACGGTAGCGTAACCCGGCTTAAGGTTTTCAGCCATCACAAAAAGGGCAGTATTCGTCGAATCCAAAGCCATCACGTAAGTAGAATCCTTGGTTATCAACTGAGGTTTGATTTCACCTTGGGGTTTGTCGAGATGAACCCGTACAGTAGTTTTAGATGCATTATTACATGACATGAGAGCCATTATAAGAATAGCAAGGAAAGAGAATTTCATCATATTACTATAATTTTAGTTTAAGATGAGCGAATTTAATAAACTGCGATTGTGATCGGATCAAAATAGGGAGCTTTAACCTTTATTTAACCACTCTCTTCCGTAATCACCAGTGCTTTACTTCCATTCACCGGAAGGATTAAAACCATTCTTTTTAGCCCTGTCACCATTTTACAAATGCCGAATATTTAAAATCAAATCCTAAAAAATCAAATAAAATCACCACCTTCAATTTTTATGATAAACAAATAAAACATGTCTATTCAAATATCAAACTCTCATATACAGAAAAAAAATTGATTCTTTAAGATACTCCTGTAAGAAATATGCCAACGCTTTAAATCCAGAAAAGTAAAAGATAGAAATGTTCCTGCAACCGGTCACGAAGTTTTTTATAGGCAGTTTTCTTGAGGGTATGGACGGTCCCCTCGGATATAGACAATTCGGCAGCGATTTCAGCATTCTTTTTTCCCTGCATGGCCAGCTCAATAATTTTACGCATCTGTACCGGTAAAGCTCCGACCGCTTTCCTCACCAAAAGATAAGTTTCTTGCCGGATAACCTCATTTTCGAAATACGCTTCAGATTCTGTCAAAGCTTCTTTGACAAAATGTTCATCGACCTGTTCGCGTCTGATCATATTGAGGCAACGATTCCGTGCAACCCGATAAAGGTATCCTTTTACTTTAAAGATATCCTCAAAGTCGGCCCGATTCTGCCAATAGGTCAGCAAGGTTTCCTGAGCAACGTCTTTGCATTGTTCCTCATCCCGTATATATTTCATAGCAAATACACACAATATCGGATAATAATCTTCAAACAACTCCCGGAAAGCTGCCCTGTCACCTTGTTTTATATCTTCGATTAAACCGTTCATTTATCTACCGTTATCCATCACAAAAATATAATTAACCGGGCAAAAAACAATACCCTTATGAAAAAGAAACGGCTGCCTCATCCGATAGACAGCCGCTAGTTGTTTATTTCAAACAGAATATAAATCCTTATTTTAGGGGAATTTTCTCGATTCTTCTCTGGTGTCTTCCACCTTCAAATTCGGTAGACAGAAAACGCTCGACGATATCCTGAGCATCGTCGAAGGAGATAAAACGGGCAGGGATACAACATACGTTGGCATTGTTATGGAGGCGTGCCAACCAGGCGATTTCGGTCGTCCAACAGAGTGCACCCCGGATACCCTGATGTTTATTGACAGTCATACAAATCCCATTCCCACTCCCACAGAGCGCGATTCCTCTCTCGAACTCGCCGGATTCAACAGCAGCAGCCATCGGATGGGCAGTATCGGGATAATCCATACTTTCAGCAGAATGTGTACCGAAATCTTTTACTTCATAACCTTTCTGGCGAAGGAATGCCACTAATTTTTCTTTGTATTCGTAACCGGCATGGTCACAGGCAATAGCTATTTTCATTTCTATCGATTTGTTATTAGAGTCGCAACGTGCAAACTGTTACAACGATGTGATTATTCTGAAATACAAAGTTAAAGTTTTATCCTTAAGGAAAGCAAATAAAAAACGGGTATTCTTCCGAATACCCGCAAAGAAAATATTTCTTTTTTAGAGAATAAGCTTATATCCTTTACCGTGAACGTTGATGATTTCAACAGAAGGATCCTTTTTAAGGTGTTTACGTAATTTGGTGATGTAAACATCCATACTTCTGGCATTGAAATAATTGTCGTCGGCCCAGATGTTTTTGAGTGCATAATTTCTTTCGAGCACTTTGTTGACATTCTGGCATAATAATTTCAAGAGCTCAGACTCTTTTGTCGTCAGTTTTTGTTCTTCTTCTCCATCGAACAGGGTCTGTTTTTTAGAGTTGAAGGTCAATTTACCGATTTTGAAGATTTCCTGTTCATCTTCAGGTTTGAGTCCGGTAGAACGACGCAGTACGGCTTCGATTCTGAGTAATAACTCCTCCATGCTGAAAGGTTTGCTCATATAGTCGTCAGCCCCTAATTTGAAGCCTTCCAGGACATCTTCCTTCATATTTTTAGCCGTCAGGAAAATGATTGGAATTTCGCTGTTGATCTGGCGAATTTCCTTAGCCAGGGTAAAGCCATCTTTTTTAGGCATCATCACATCCAGGATACATATATCGAAAGGCTGATTCAGAAAGGCTTCATAAGCTACCTCCCCATCTTCGCATAAAACAGTCTCGAATCCTTTTGCCCTCAGATATTCTTTCAGGAGCATACCCAGATTCGTATCATCTTCTGCTAATAAAATTTTTATTTTCTCCTCCATAACTATTTAGTTTTTAAATAAATTCTCTGAAAAATATACGCTTTTAGAAAAATAAAGTTCTCTTTACTTTTTGTTTTTTTGAGGTTAATGGTAAAATAATATCAAATCGGCTTCCTTTTCCTTCAGCGCTTTCCACTTCGATACGCCCTCCGTGTGCTTCCACGATAGTTTTTACATAGGATAATCCGAGGCCGAATCCTTTTACGTCATGTAAATTACCGGTCGAAACCCGATAAAAACGTTCGAAAATCAGCTTTTGCTCTTTCGCAGCAATTCCTATGCCATTGTCTATCACACTAATAATTATTTCCTGACCTTTATTCCGGGTGTAAACACTGATCTCCGGAACTTTAGTACAATATTTTATCGCATTATCCAATAAATTGGATACTACGTTCGTGATGTGTACCTCATCAGCATAAACTTCATCCTGGTCAGCCTCTAAATAACTATAGAGTTGTCCTCCTTTATCTTCTACACGCAGGCTAAATTTTGTCACAAGATTTTCAACAACCTCGTTGAGATTGACATTTTTTAGTTTCAGTTTCATCCGGGTTTCGGTAAACAAAGCGGTCTGGAGCACTTTTTCTACCTGGAAAGTGAGCCGTTTACTTTCATCGCGGATAATCCCGGCAATATGGTCGATGGTAGAGGGGGAATTGTTCACAGCCCCGTCTTTAAGCATTTGTGCAGCCAAAGAAATGGTCGCTATCGGGGTTTTAAATTCGTGTGTCATATTATTGATGAAGTCGTTCTTGATCGCAGATAATTTTTTCTGTTTAACGATGACTACGATACAGAATCCGAAACACAACACCAACAAAATGGTGATGATCAAACTGGGCAATAACAAGACGACAGAAGACAACAGATCATGTGACTGATCGGGAAAAATCAGAAAGAGGGTGGCCGGTTCCTGCTGTTGTCCAAAACTCATTTTCCGGTTGTAGGTGTAATCGGAATGCTGATTGAAGAAGTTTTGTGACATGAGGATAAATTCCCCTTTCTCTTTTACCGCATACTCGAAAGGAATTTTGACACCGTTATTCCTTAAACGTTCACCGATAATCTCTTTGAGATCGCTGCCATCCAATCGTTCTTCGATCGATTTTTCGGGCATTTCGGGAATCTTTTTAACCACGAGATCATATTCTTTTCCCAGACTGTTTTTGATTTCCTGGCGGGATTTCTGGATAGAATTCTGGAGATTCCGATTGCCTTTCTGTCCGAACAGTTCCCATACATTCTCTATCCTTTCGTCGTAACCGATGGGGAAGCGGCTGTAATCGATGACAATATTCATATCATTCTTTACATTGAGCCCAGGACGTAAATCCAGAGCCCGGGGCATTTCATGGACGACTCCATTTTTCCCCAGATGGTGGATTTCGTTTTTCTTTTCTTCGGCCATCTGCTGCTTATCCTTCTCTTCTAAATAAGTCGTTACCTGGTCGATAGATTTATTGACGAGATAATCAAAATGTGCTTTTTTCAACTGAAAAGCCGTTTGAAAATACCTCGCCTGTGTAAAGATCAATCCCAACAATGACAGACCTAAAACCACACCTAGTATGATAATCTGTTTTTTTCTCATACCCACAAATTTAACACTTCAAATTTAACACTTTGCACACTTAACACACTTTAACCTATAACGTTACTTCATAACACTAGCCGATTTTAACACTTTACTAGAGGGAAGGTCGATTTGTTAAATTCGCTCTGTGGCAGGTCTCTAAAACAAATGTTAAAATATTAGTTTTCTCCCTTTGTTTTTTCCCTTATGCCCTTAAAAAAGTGTCATTTGTTCCCCACCGTCATTTCTACGGGTTTTCCCCAAATGTTTATAAGCCAAGTCGGTCACTTCCCTACCGCGCGGAGTACGCTTGATAAACCCTTCTTTGATCAGGAAGGGCTCATACACTTCTTCCAGGGTACCGGCATCTTCGCCGACAGCAGTAGCAATCGTCGTCAGGCCCACCGGTCCTCCCTTAAATTTTTCAATAATGGTGAGCAGGATTTTATTGTCCATTTCATCCAGCCCGTATTTATCGATATTCAATGCTTCGAGTGCATAACGGGTGATGTCACGATCGATGCTTCCATTACCTTTGACCATTGCAAAATCGCGCACTCTGCGCAGCAATGCATTGGCGATACGGGGTGTACCCCGGCTCCGGGAAGCGATTTCCATAGCAGCCTGACCGGTAATCCCCACATTCAGGATAGCGGCAGAACGGGAAATGATTCCGGAAAGGATGTCGGTATCGTAATATTCCAGATGGCAATTAATACCGAACCGAGCCCGCAAGGGAGCGGTCAGTAACCCACTACGGGTAGTAGCGCCGATCAAGGTAAACGGATTGATTTGTATCTGTACCGAACGGGCTGCAGGTCCTTTATCGATCATAATATCGATGCGGTAGTCTTCCATAGCAGAATACAGGTATTCTTCGACCACAGGACTCAAACGATGTATTTCATCGATGAAGAGCACGTCGTTCTCTTCCAGGTTGGTCAATAGTCCGGCTAAATCTCCGGGTTTATCGAGTACCGGTCCGGAAGTAATTTTGATGCCTACCCCCAATTCGTTGGCAATAATGGCGGATAAAGTCGTTTTCCCCAGTCCGGGAGGCCCGTGAAGGATGACATGGTCCAGCGATTCGCCCCTCATCTTTGCAGCCCGCACGAAGATTTCGAGATTCTCGACAATCTTTTTCTGACCTTGGAAATCGCCGAAATTCAACGGCCTTAAAGCCCTCTCGAACTCTTTTTCGGTTTCTTTTAAATCGGTGTTTCTTATATCGAATTCACTCATGGTTCGTATTTACAGATTTTCATCCAAAAATAGGAAAACTAATAGTGCTATCAAAGCACCGGTCAATTTTCTCCCAAAAACTCCCGAATATCCTGCTCTAGTTTACGGATCGGGAAATAAGCTCCGTATTTTATGTTCTGTCGCAATTCGTAGTCGAGATTGTTACGTCTGCGATACAACTCACTGACCATATCGTGGGTGACAACTTTGTTTTTCTTTGCTGTGCGCAGCATAGCCTTACAAACTTCTTTACATACGATCGAAATCAAATCGTACAGGTTGTGACCGCGAATAAAGAAATACACGTTATCGGGTTTTAATCCCAATTCGCGGTATTTTTCACGAACAATAGCCAGATCGGCATGGGGATATTTACGTCCGAGGTAATTGATTTTTCTTTCGACTCTCATCCGTAGTTCATCCAACGCCCGGGCCCCGTTGTCGTATACCAAAGGAAAAGCTTTGGAATTGGACAAGCTGATGTAAGCATCGAATTCGAACTGGCTGAAAAGCACGGGATCGGCATTCTGAAAGTAAAGATGCCATATGAAAAGATCGTACAGGATGGCTGAAAAGTCACTCAGAAACCGACGGAAATCGAATACCGTATTTTTTAAGTGGGTGACTCTGCTGCACACATCGTCAAGGCCATCGGCAAAGCAGTGGTGGTTTTCAAAAGAGTAGGTGTAAGTTTGAAGCACGAAATGTTTGACATCAATCTTTCTTTCCCTCAACAAATAACGATAGTCGCTGTCGATACAAATGAAGAAATCGGGACTCAGGAAATCAAAATATTTCAAACATTGGGTAACTCCACAAGTCTCCCGTCCATATTCGTTCCGTGAACCGGAAATGAAGTGAAACTTATCGTCCGGCCGGAAATGTTTCAGTACAGCTCCCCAGAAAGCAATATCGTCTTTGTTTTCAACATGTACAGCCGCCCTACAGCGAAACATTTTCGCATCCAGAGCAAAACGCCGTGCCGCATTAGCAAAATGCGAAGCACGAGAGGGATTCTCAGCACGAGCACCAAACATAAAATATAAAGTAAAAAGTTAAAAAATAAGCAAAAAGCTATAGGCTAAAAGCTAAAAGCAAAGAGCTATAGGCTGAGTACTATTAACTATTTTTTGACTTTAGTCTGTTATTCAAAGTTTTTACACACGAAGCTAAAAGTGCTATTAATTCTTTAACAATTTCAGCTAATTTTTCATATAAATCAATATGAATATAATCGGTATCCCGTAATAAATTCAACCAATACAACGTTTCATTCGCTTCTTTTAAGCTCACTGCCAACTTATTTAAATAATCCGAATCACTTTGAGCAAAAACGGCTTCATGAATCAATGCCCCGATAGACGTACCACTTTTCAAAATTTGTTTACTTAGCACATACTCCTTCTTTTCCTGCTGTAAGTACTGAACCAGGCGTACAATTTCAACAGCAAAAGAATAACTTTTATCTTTTAATAACGGTATCATATCTTCTCTACTTTAACTTTCCACCCTTTAGCTTATCGCTTATAGCCTCTGGCTTTTAGCTTTTTACCTTTATCAAGTCTTCCACAAATACCAGCTTATCTCCCCAACCATCGCCGAACAGGCTGGGAGAATGGGTGGAAGTGATGATCTGACAATTGGGATTCAGATGGCGGATTTCTTCGAATAATTTATATTGCCATTCAATGTGTAAAGATATTTCAGGTTCGTCCATCAAGAGGATGTAAGGCTGTTCTTCCATCAGGAATACACGCATCAGAATCAGCAACAACTGCTTTTCCCCGGATGATAGTTTGTAAAGCGGTATCACTTCTCCATCGTCGATAAAGATCAGATGATTGGTATGCGGATCGATTTGAATGGTCTTCTGTGTTTTGGCAAAAAGCCGGTCGACCGTCTCAAAAAGTGTTTTGATGCGTTGATTAATCCGGCCGGCTTCTTCAGGGAAATTAGTCGCTTTCAACCGATAATCCGAGAAAGAAGGATTGGACCCGCCGATATCGTATACAATAGTATGCAGCTCGTTATATAACTGGCTATACTCTTTACCGGCTTTCGGCCGGTCCCGGAACGGAACGTCGAAAGTACTGATTTTTTGATATTTTACGTTTCTCAATGCAGTTTTCAACTCTCCTGCAGTCATTTTCTGTTGGAAATCGACGGTATAATCGTCGATGGTAATCTTTACCCCGACACCGTAAATTCTCAATCGTTTTACATCAGCCATCATGATGGAATCGATGATATTGAATAAGGTCGTCTTACCGCTTCCATTGATTCCAATCAATATATTCACATCGGGATTGAGATTCTCCCAAAAAAAATCGTATTTCTTCCAGAGATTCCGGATTTCGATACTATGAACCGTATTCGACATAACTTTAAAGTAAAAGGTAAAAATGTAAAAGGGTGGAAAGAGCAAGCCGCAACAATCGACCCTTCAACAAAGATAGAAAACAAAAATGAAAAACAGATGAGAAAAAAGAATAAGTAAATCAGAAAAGATATAATTTTGCGGCGCTTGAAACGATTTCAATTCATTATCTTTTAGTTTTAATTTTTACCTGAATCTATGAAAGGGTTATATACCGTCTTATTACTGGTTTGTTCGAACATCTTTATGACTTTTGCGTGGTACGGACATTTAAAGTTGCAAGAGATGAAAGTGATCAACAACTGGCCGCTCATCGGTGTTATCCTGATATCGTGGGGAATGGCTTTTTTCGAGTATTCGCTCCAAATCCCAGGCAACCGTATCGGTTTTCAAGGCAATGGTGGACCGTTTACACTTGTTCAGCTGAAAGTGATCCAGGAAGTGATTACCCTTATCATTTTTGCCATTTTCACGATGATCTTTTTTCAGGGAGAAACATTAAAATGGAATCACCTGGCAGCGGGAGTATGTCTGGTAATGGCCGTATATTTTGTATTTATGAAATAAGCCTATTTTCAGGAGGGTTGGACAGGTTTATACGGTAAGGTAAACCAAAATTCGACATCTTTGCCGGGTTGGGAGTCATCACCGATCCGGCCTTCATTTTCCGGACGATCATTTCACAGATGGCCAATCCCAAACCTATCCCCTGAACAAAAGGATCGAGTCTGACCAAACGGCCGAATACCGGTTTTTGACCTAAAAATAAAGTTCCCGGTTATCGGACAGGCAGTATCCCATCGAGATACTTTCCTGTTCAGTAAATTTTATGGCATTATTCAAAAAGTTGATCAGGATCTTGAAAAACGCACCCGGTAATTAAATGCAACAGAATTCAATAAAACGATCTGTTTTTCCCCCATACCGTAAGAACAAAAAAAACAGAGCTATAGATTAAAAGCAGAAAGAATGACGTAATAATATATACTCATTCAAATTTTGACAAAGAAAAACAATTCCGGAAGAAAACCTTTCTGATATAATCCCGTTCATTTTATATTAAATCCCAGTATATATGTTTTCTACCGAATTCAGATATAAACTCAACAATCTCCGACGTATCCTGAAAAAAGCGACCGTCCAGCTGATCCGTATTTTATTTATCCTCGCTTCAGTGGCAACGATCGTACTGATGGCCTACGAATACGGTTATGCGATCAGTGAGGCAGGGAAAAGATACGTTACAGAGGGATTCAATATCATCATCCGGATTTTCTTTTTCGGCAGTATCGCAACGATCTTTCTGGATCCCAAAGAGATCTGGCAAGAGAAAGGATATTGGATAGAGATTATCGTATTAGCACTTTTGTTATTCGTTATCCTGACCCAAACACCGGCTCATTTTCCCACCGACAACTGGTTACAAAAAACAGATCATATCCTGACCCATATTCTCTTGTTGTTTATAAGCATCATCCATCTCTCGAAAGTGGTAGTTACGGGATTACAACGGCATATAAGACCTGAAATGACGTTTGTCTACAGTTTCCTGGCCATCATCCTGACAGGTACTTTCCTGCTTATGTTACCGAAAGCGCATCATGGATCGCTGAGTTTTATCGATGCCCTGTTCACTTCTACGAGTGCCGTGTGTATTACGGGCCTGACGGTTGTCGATACGGCCACCACTTTTACTACAACAGGTCAGGTGGTTCTCCTTTTGCTGATCCAAATCGGAGGGATCGGGGTCATGACTTTCACCAGTTTTATCGCTTTGTCTTTTTTCACCCAAACCTCTTTTAACGATCAAATGGCTTTAAAAAATATCCTGAGCGAGGAATCGATGAACAATATTTTCCGAACTCTTTTCTACACACTTTTCACGACGATTATCGTGGAAGCTATCGGAGCCTGGATCTTGTGGTGGGAGATCCGGGATCTCTCCCCCTCCCTTATACCGAATAAGATATTTTTTGCTATTTTCCATGCCGTATCGGCCTTTTGCAATGCCGGCTTTTCAACTTTAACGGGCAATTTGTACCATCCGGGTATCCGGGATTTATACGGCTTACAGTGCTGGATAGCCACCCTGATTATATTGGGAGGGATCGGGTTTCCCATCCTGTTCAATTACGGTAAACTGGTAAATCATAAAGTCAGAAACCTTTTTTACCGGCTTACCGGCTCTTCGAAGCGTATGCCGTCGCATGTAAGAATTGTGAATACCACTACCCGTATTGTCATTACGGCAACTTTACTGCTCCTTGTGGGAGGAACTTTACTCTTCTGGTTGTCTGAAAACAACAATTGCCTGAGAGGGCTTCCATTAAGAGGAAAGCTGGCGGTGTCTTTCTTCAGTGCAGTGACTCCCCGCACTGCGGGTTTTAATACAGTCGATCTGACTTCTCTCCTGCCGTCGACTTTGTTCCTGACTCTCCTATTGATGTGGATCGGCGCTTCGCCCTTATCTACCGGCGGGGGGATAAAAACAACAACGATTACTATTGCGTTGAAGAATATCATCAATACGCTGAGAGGCAAAGAAAAAATCGAAATTTTTAAACGTCAACTCCCATCGGAAAACGTGCGACGGGCTCATGCAATCATATTATTATCTATCCTGTGGATCGGAACCGCCACCTGCCTGGTGGCTTTTTGGGTACCGGAGGGATCGGTCACCCAAATTTTATTCGAAGTAACGTCGGCGATAAGTACCGTAGGCCTTAGCCTCGACTTTACCTCCCAGTTGAATACGGCCGGAAAAATCATCATCAGCCTGACGATGTTCGTAGGTAGAGTGGGATTGATCACTTTACTTTCAGGACTTATTCCCCGGCAAAGTTCACAAAGTTATACTTATGCGGAGGAGAATGTGATTGTTTAAAAAGGCGAAAGGCTATAAGCTAAAGGCCAAAGGCTATAGGCGAAAAGCTATAGGCGAAAAGCGAAAAGAAAAAGGCAAGAAACGAGGGACAAGGAGAAGAAAAGGAGGAAGCTAAAAGGGGGAAAAGAAAAGGAACTCATTTTTAAAATATACGTAGACGTTATTGTTATTCATTTTTACTTTTAGCCTATTGCTTATAGCCTTTAGCTTATAGCTTATAGCCTTTAGCCTATTGCTTATTGTTTTTTGTTATGAAATGTATTATCATCGGTTTAGGGAATTTCGGGATGGCGCTGGCTCAACGGTTGACGGCCATGGGATATGAAGTTATCGGGGTCGATAAAGATATAGATAAAGTGAATGCATATAAAGATAGTATTAAAAATACGATCTGCCTGAACCTCAACAACGAACAGGCTGCCCGCAATTTACCGTTGAAAGATGCAGACCTGAATATCGTTTCGTTAGGTAAGGATGCAGGAGCTTCTATACTGACCGTGGCTATTCTTAAACAAAACGGAGCTAAACGTATTATTGTCCGGGCTATTTCTACCTTACATAAAACGGTTCTGGAAGCAATGGGTATAACGGAAATCATTCAACTCGAAAAAGAATATGCCGATTTTTTCGCAACAAAAACCGAATTAACTACATTAATCTATTCTTATCAGGTATCACCGGATTATTATATTTATGAAATGAAGCTTCCCCCTGCTTTTGTCGGACGACGACTGGGAGACATCAAACTGGAAAAAGATTTCTCGCTCAAATTAATCGCTATAAAACATTATGACCGGGATGAAGAAAAGGGGTATTTACGCATGGAACTTCTCGAAGAAGTATCCGATGACTTTGTGGTCAACGCCAACGATGTGTTTATTCTTTTCGGTAAACGCAACCGATTCCGGGTACTTTCGCGCAATTGAGCCGGAAAATTTGGATTTTTTAAATTATTTGTGTTAAATTTTCAAACTTTATTTGGATTTATATGCATAATACATATATTTGCAGAGAGAAGATCCATGTTTGATACATATATAAAAATACCTTTATTAACGACATGATGCAAAACTATATCGATATACTCCGCCAACTGAACTATGAACTGGTCAAGGAATTGGGTTTATTCAAACATCGTGCGGGCTTATCATTCAGTCAGCGGCATATCCTCTATCATATAAAGAACAATATAAGTCTTTCTATTCAGGAATTAGCAGATTTTCTTCATGTCGAACATTCTACGATGAGTAGAAATATAAAAAAGTTAGTCCAAGCCGGCTTGGTGGATATCTATCAGGATGAAAAGGACAAACGGAGGAAAGTGATCACCCTCTCGGCAGCAGGGGAGTCCCGGCTTGCAGAAGCAACAGATTCGATTAATGAAACGATATCCAAAATACTGGAGGTATTGGATGACGAGGAAATTGAAATCGTAATACACGGAATTCATCGTTATTGTGAAGCCCTGAAAGGAAACTGATAATCAGACGGTTTATTAGAATAAACGATGAAAACCCAAGGAATAATCCGATAAAGAAACAGAATAATTTTCCGATTCGGGAATGTTATAAAATTATGTTATTCAACTAATAAAACGTTCATTATCACAGCAAAGGTAATAAAGTAAACGAAAAACCAAAAACGGCAGGCCCGTTTCTCCGTCGAACTCAATACAACTCTTCGAGTTGTCGTACGGGTAATAAAACCCGATGCACCTCTTCACCCGTCACGGCTTGCCGAAGCGTAAAAGATTGTTTTAAACGGCAATCCCGGGAAGAACTCCCCCAAATAGCCAGATAGCGACCGGATTCAACTGCCCAACAGGAAGCTTGCTCGTCGAAGGACGCCAGTTCGGACAAACCGACAACCAACCGAACGACCTCACTCTCTCCGGGAGCCAATATTTTCGTTTTGGCAAAGGCTTTCAGTTCTTTCTGTGGTTTAACCATTGTTTTTCCGGGAGCGGCGATATATAACTGTACCACTTCTTTTCCCGGTATCTTTCCGGTATTGGTCACTGTACAGGAAAATTCATATCCTTGTTCTGTACGCAAATACCGAGGTTTGCTATAAGTAAATCCGGTATACGACAAGCCGAAACCGAAGGGATAGGAAACATCTACCCGATATTTATCGAAATAACGGTAACCGACATAGATCCCCTCTTCATATCGGGTAAAGTCGATATTCGGCCGGTCGGTACCTTTAGGCCCGGTATAAAACTCCCGGTAAATATCGAGAGCTTCCTCATCGCCGATTAGGGGAAAATTTTCAGAGGAAGCGGCATCTTCATAACGGACAGGGAAAGTCATCGGTAACTTACCGGAGGGATTCACCTTGCCCGATAAAATATCGGCCACCGAGTTTCCACCTTCCTGTCCCCCCTGCCAAGCCAACAGGATTGCATCGGGCCGGTCTTTCCAGGAAGCCGTTTCGATCACTCCCCCGATATTCAGGATGACGACTACCTTTTTACCCTCCTGATGAAAGATTCGGGTTACCTTTTCCAGCATTTCCCGTTCGTCGGCACAAAGCTCGAAATCGTCTTTCACTTTCCGGTCACTGTATTCTCCGGCATTCCGGCCGATGGTAATCATAGCCATATCCGTTTCTTCGGCTTTTCGCCGGATCAACCCTTCGTCTAAAGTACATTCCACGATACGGGGAGGAGTGACGTGGTTGTATTTCTTCCAATCGATTTTAGCCTCTTCAGCCCGGATATAATCCAAATAATGCTGTTTCAAGCCCTTATCGAGGATAAAACCGGCTCCGGTCAATCCTTCTTCCAAAGAGACAGAATAAGCTTCTTCGACATCACCGCTACCGGTACCTCCGGCAATAAACTGGTAAGAAGTATTTCCAAAAACGGCAATATCACGCACATCAGCGGCCAACGGTAACGTTTTTCCATCATTTTTCAACAAAATCATTCCTTCGGCAGCAGCTTCACGGGTAACCGAAGCATGTGCTTTCAGATCAGGCTGTTCGGAATAGGGATATCCTTTAAAACGGGGCGTTTTCAGGATCAACTCCAACACCCGGCGTACATTCCGGTCGACGTCGGCCATAGATAGTTTTCCTGTCTTCAATGCCTGGCGGATACTATCTTGCTGGCGAATTTTCCCGGGCATCAGCAGGTCGTTTCCAGCCTGGACCTGCCCGACGGCATCGCGTCCACCGAACCAGTCGGTGACCACCATCCCCTGATATCCCCACTCTTTACGCAAAATCGTCGTCAGTAAATCATAACTCTCGGAGGTATAAACGCCGTTGATCTTATTATACGACGACATTACCGTCCAGGGATTCGCTTCCTTCACCACCATTTCAAAGCCTTTGAGATAAATCTCCCTCATCGCACGGGGAGAGAGAATCGCATCATTAGCAATCCGGTTCGTCTCCTGATTATTGACGGCAAAATGTTTCACAGACGTGCCTACGCCGTTTTGTTGAATACCTTTTACCATAGCTACTGCGATTTTACCTGTCAGGAAAGGATCTTCGGAATAATACTCGAAATTCCGGCCACACAGAGGATTCCGGTGGATATTAAGAGCAGGTGCCAATAAAATATCACAACCATATTCGAGCACTTCGTTACCCATGGCCTGCCCGACCTGTTGTACCAAATCCGTATTCCAGGTCGAAGCCAGCAAAGTAGCTACAGGGAAAGCAGTACAATAAAATGTTCGCGGACAACTATCACGCCGGGCAGAAATCCGAAGTCCGGCAGGACCGTCGGCCATTACCATCGCCGGAATACCCAGCCGGGGAATGGGATAGGTGGTACCGGCAGCACCGGGCACAATTTTATCGGTTTCGCCCACGGCAACCAAAATATCTTCGGCCACCTCACCCGTTCCGGTCAACAACCGGATCTTTTCGTCGACCGTCATGGCCTGAATCACTTTTTCCAAAGGAGCCTTACCCAGTTGGGGTAACTCATCCGCCCAAATCAAAAAGGGAAGAAAACAAAAAATAGAAAAAATACAGTATTTTATCATAGCACAAGATTTAAAAACAGTGCAAAATTCTGTATTTCGATCCGATTTACAACGTTTTCGATACTGAAATACTTTCCGGCAGGACATTTCTTGATCTGTATCAAGAAATCTTACCAGCCCGTATCCGGCTTAAGGTTTCAGGACTCATCCCCAAAAAAGAAGCCACATGAATCTGAGGAGCCCTCCGGACGATCTGAGGGTGTTCGAACTCCAGACGCCGATAACGTTCGAAAGCAGAATGCCGGTTGCGGGCATCCGCTTTATGTTGGGAAATGATTAACGAACTTTCGAGGATGGTACAATATACCCGCAAAATTTCGGGATCCTGTTGCATGAGTTCATGAAAAGGTCCGTAAGGTATTTCATAGATCAGAGTAGGCTCGAGTGCCTCAACATAAAATTGTCCCGGGATCTGACGAATAAAACTTTCCAGACATACGAAAAGATGGCCTTCGTATGTAAAATGCTCCGTAATCTCCAGATTTTTTTTCCGGTAAAACTGCCTCACCATCCCTTGTTCGACGACTCCCATCGAACGTGCGACATCGCCTTCTTTCAAAAATAATTCATTCTTCAATAATTTCCGTGGTTCTAAGATAGCAGCCAAACGGCAAAGGCTTTTTTCACTCAAAGGATAAGTATGAGCTGCTATTTCACCGGCAACTTTAATTTTATCCTCCATGATGCTTTAAATATGGGCGGCAGTTTTCCCGTCGTTCATGTGGTAAATTTTCATCAGATCGGCCGTCATACAGGAATGCACAGGCAATACGGTGACAACATCCCCGACATGAAGCCGATCGAGAAAATCGTCCGTACAATGCATTACGCCATGTTCCTGGGACAAGGACACCAATTCCACACCCGAAATAATATTTCCCCAATAATCGTTATGGTTTTCAGCAACCATCCCATAAAGCGGACGATTACCGGGACGATCGATCCTATCCTTAGAAAAATGTACTCCCCCCCCATAAATCACCGCCTCATTCCGGTGCCGGTTGATGTCCACCACCGGGCATTTCACTGCCAAAGCGATATTATACCAGTCGCAAGAACCGATTTTCAATTGTGTTACATCATAAAAAACAAAGTTTCCGGGGCGAATTTCATCGGCCACACCAAAACGATCGGCCAATGAACAGGAAGGCGTATCCCCTAAAGAAATCTTGAGCTGAGGATAGCGATCAATATATCTTTCTTTGATATTTTTAAGCATGCGCAGATTGTCTTTATGAATCTGCAAAATTTCTTCTTTAGAACGGGCGTTATACGTATGTCCGGCATGGGTAAGGAAACCCTCGAATTTGATATTCACATCGGGAGCAACAATATTCATGATCCGTTCGATTTTTTCATAGTTACCGGCGTCTACCCCATCCCGATGGTATCCGGTATCTACTCCCAGATATACGCCTACCGGATATTTCAGGCATTCGGACAATTGCCGGGCTCCTTCGGAATGGACCAATAACAAATTCAAACGAATCTTAGCTGCTAAAGCGTTGATTTTCTCGTGTTCCAGACAATTTACCGGAAAAGCGACCGTAATATCGTTCCATCCCCATTCGGCGAATTTCATAGCCATGTTCAATGAAGAAACGGTAATCTTATCCACTCCGCTCGCTCTGAACCACTCACCGATTTCCCGGGACTGATGAGTTTTAAAATGTGGCCGGAATACCACATTGGCTGCTTTCGCTTTGGCCGCCATCCGGGCAATATTACTTTTACACACTTCCTCATTGAGGACCATCGTCGGCTCTGTTACCTGAATCATCGTGCTCATAACAAACTAGTTTTACTCCTACAAAAGTAAAAATATATAATTGAAAAATCCGACCTTAATGACATAAAAAAAAGCGTCCGCACTTCAACGGACGCTCATTTATTTTATCGAAGTCACGATTATTCTCCGCGGATAGCAGTGATTCCGGGTAATTCTTTTCCTTCGATGTATTCGAGAAGGGCACCTCCACCGGTAGATACGTAGCTGACCTTGTCGGCCAGTCCGAACTGGTTGATAGCAGCGACAGAGTCACCACCACCGATCAGAGAGAAAGCACCTTTTTCAGTAGCTTTCACAATAGCCTCGGCAATAGCCCTGGTACCTTCGGCGAATTTGGGCATTTCGAATACCCCGACCGGACCGTTCCAAAGAATCGTTTTGGATTCTTCGATTACTTTAGCAAAACGTTCGCGAGTCTCCGGACCGATATCCAATCCTTCCCAGCCATCCGGAATATTCATGGGATCAGCCAATTTGGTATTCGCATCATTGCTGAAACCATCGGCGATGACAGCCTGATCGGACAATACCAGATTAACCCCTTTTTCTTTGGCAATACGCATGATATCGAGCGCCAGATCAAGCTTATCGGCTTCACAAATAGAACTTCCGACATGTCCCCCCAAAGCAGCCTTGAAGGTATAGGTCATCCCTCCACCCAGGATCAGGTTGTCCACCTTATCCATCAGGTTCATGATGATGTCGATTTTAGAAGAAACTTTAGATCCCCCCATGATAGCGGTAAAAGGACGTTTCGGATCTTTCATCACACTGTCGACCGCCTTCAGTTCACCTTCCATCACATAACCGAATAATTTATCGTTGGGGAAATATTTTGCGATCAAAGCGGTAGAAGCATGAGCCCGGTGGGCGGTACCGAATGCATCGTTGATCCAAACATCACCTAAAGAAGCCAGGTCGGCGACAAATTTCTTCTGAGATTCTTTGACCGCTGCCTTTGCAGCTTTTTTTTCTTCATCGGAGGCATCGTCAGCCAAACCACGGGGTTTACCTTCTTCTTCTGCATAATAACGCAGATTTTCGAGCAGTAATACTTCTCCCGGTTTCAATTCAGCAGCTTGTTTTTTGGCACTTTCACCTATGCAATCATCCGCAAATCTGACCGGTTGTCCCAGTAATTCTTCTAAATGTTTCTGAATATGTTTCAGCGAATATTTACTGTCAACCCCTTTCGGACGTCCCAGATGAGACATCAGAATAACAGCACCGCCGCCGGCAAGCACCTTCCTGATCGTAGGAATAGCCGCCCGCATACGGGTGTCGTCGGTGATCTCGAATTTATCATTTAAGGGTACATTGAAATCCACACGGATCAATGCTTTTTTCCCTTGAAAATTGTAAGTGTCAATCGTCTGCATAAAATTATTATTAATGATTAATGAACTAGCAATTCATATGTCCCATTGTTTCGGGATGATAAAATTAGGAATAATTTATCTGCTACCCAAATATTTTGATTACAATCCACTCAATATCATACTCAAACGATTGATATAAAAGACCGGCTTTCCGGGCGGTGATCCGGGAAAAATCCTTAACTTTGCCGGGTAAAAGTTGCTGAATGGTAAATTTTTCCGACCGAACAGATCCGACGTAGCCGATGACGACACATGAATATTATATGCATAAAGCCCTGCAGGAAGCCCGACAAGCCGCAGAGGAGGGAGAAATCCCTGTAGGAGCCGTCGTCGTATGTAAAGGAAAAATTATCGCCCGGGCCCATAATGAAACCGAAAAACTGAATGACGTCACCGCTCATGCAGAAATGCTTGCCATCACGATGGCAACCTCTTATCTGGGAGGTAAATACCTGAATGAATGCACGCTGTACGTAACGATGGAACCTTGCACCATGTGTGCCGGTGCATTATCATGGGCACAACTCGGCGAATTAGTGACCGGAGCCCCCGACCCTCATCGGGGATACTCGCGTCTGACCCCTCCCGTATTGCATCCGAAAACCCGAATCACCTCAGGCATTTTAACCGGGGAATGCAGTGAAATAGTGAAACAATTTTTCAAAGCTAAAAGATCTTAAGAGTCCGAATATCCGGATTTCGTCCCAAAACATCCGGCCAGTGCTTCCCAATAACGGGGAAAAGATTTGGAAACGACTTCTTTATCCACAATAACTAATCCCGGATGTTTCAGGGCTGCAGGAGCAAATGCCATGGCCATGCGATGATCGTGATAAGTCGCAATCCGGGGACATGGCTGCCCCCCGGTCCGTTCCCCTTCCCAAATCAAGGCTCCATCTCCTTCAGCTTTCAACAGATAACCCAATTTGCCCAATTCCTCTATCAGCGCCTGGATCCGATCGGTTTCTTTAATCCGCAAGGTCTCCACTCCCCGGAACAGAAATGGAATACGCCGCATACAACAAGCCACAGCAAACGATTGGACGAGATCGGGCATTTCCACAAAATCATAATCCAACCGATCGATTTCAGGCTTTGCGGCCGATAATCTCACTAAATCTCCCTCATAGCAGGTTCGAACCCCTAATTTCCTCCACACAACAGTCTGACGGGAATCTCCCTGCATGCTTTTTTCTTTCAAGCCGGTCAGGATAATCTCTCCTTCTCCGGCGATAGCCAGCAATTCATAAAAATAAGAAGCAGCACTCCAATCCGATTCTACCCGGTAAGGAACAGACCGGTATTCTCCCGGTTTCACTCCGATCACAGTATCCTCCCGACCGACTTCGGCTCCAAACTCCCGCATGATCTGCAAAGTCATATCGATATAGGAACTCGAAACTACCTTGCCGGTAAGCCGGATTTCCAATCCTTTTTCCATATAAGGAGCGATCATCAATAAAGCAGAGATATACTGGCTACTGACAGAAGCCGGAATATCTATACTTCCACCCACCAGGCGGGAACCGTAAATCTCCAATGGCGGAAAACCTTCGTTTTCAAGATACCCGATCCGTGCTCCCAATCGGTTCAAAGCTTCTACCAACACCCGAATGGGTCTTTGTTTCATCCGCTCGGATCCCGTCAGTACCCACTTCCCGATAATCCTTGAAAGATAAGCCGTCAGAAAACGCATCGCTGTCCCGGCATGCCCCACATCAAAATAGCTATTTTCACTACACAGTATCCGCACCATACTTTGCGTATCGTCACAATCGGCGAGATTTTCTATCGGTAGTTCACTATCGGCCAAGGCATTGACGATGAGCACCCGATTGGAAATACTTTTCGAGGCAGGCAAAGTAACCGTACCTTGTACCCGTTTCGACTTGAAATCCAAAGTTATATCCATTCCCCTTCCCATTAAATTTGTTTAAGGGCTTCGAAAATTTCATCCCGGCTACAATAATTATCGATGTCAAATTCGCCGGGTTTATGTATGAGTGTAAAATTAACCCCTGCCTGTTCGTTTTTCTTATCGTGCAGCATCAGCTCATATAATTCGTCCGCTTCGGCTACAGGATGGTAGACCGGGTATTTTTCGCGGATAAACTTCCTTACCGCCTCGAAATGTTTTTCATCGAAACCAAGTTTTTGCACGGAGAGGAACAATTCGGCAATCATGCCGTACGCAACAGCATCTCCATGGAAAATATCGAGTCCACGGCGGATAGCGACACTTTCGATAGCATGCCCCACCGTATGTCCGAAATTCAATGCTTTGCGCAATCCTTTTTCCCGGGGATCACTTTGTACAATAGCCGCTTTCACCGCAACGGATTTACGTATCAGCTTCAAAAAATCTTCTTCCGCCACTCCGGCAAAATCTACCTGCATCGCTTCAGCCACATGTTCTTCATCGGCTAATAAAGCGTGTTTCAGCATTTCGGCAAATCCTGACATAATCTGCCGTTCGGGCAAAGTAGCTAAAAAATGATTATCGATAAGTACCCAATCGGGGATAGCGAAACTACCGATTTCGTTTTTCAATCCATTGAAATCAAAGCCGGTCTTTCCTCCCACCGACGCATCGATCTGAGCCAGAAGTGTCGTCGGTATATTCACACAATGTATTCCCCGTTTGAAGCAAGAAGCAGCAAACCCACCGAGATCGGTAATCACTCCTCCTCCCACATTCACCAAAACAGCATTTCGCCGGGCCCCCTGATCGGACAATACCTGCCAAATCTCAGCCACACTCTCTAAAGATTTGTGATGTTCACCTTCAGGAATTGTAATAATATGTTCTTCAGGAATACCGAAATCCTCGAAACTTCTCTGACAAAAATTACGGGAATTATTATCGACCAGTACGAAAATATCTGCAATACCGAAGTCCGCCAGCTTCAATTGTAAATCCGCCCGGATATCACGGGTAAAAATTATATTGTTCATATACCTGCAAATTTTGCCAAAAATAAAAAGGAAAAAGCAAAACTCCAATATTAATCGGAGAAAACGGCAAAAGTAAAGAAATCAGCTTCTCTGCCCATCGAAGCTACGGAATAATATCTTGTTTTTAAGAAGTATAATTCAATAATATTTCATAACTTTGTTAAATACGGATCCATTTAAATCTTCTTTAGCCATGAATCGAAATAGCTCTGTGAAAGCCCGCATTGCGATCAGTTTATTACCCAAGCTGAATAGCTGCATATACCTCCCGTTGATCGAAAGATGCGGAGGTCTGGAAGGTTTTTTTCTCGAAAGCGACCAAGCGCTGAATCAGCTCTATCGGGAGTTGAATATACCCACGGACACTTTTAACCGGAAAACGGCTATACAAAATTCAGAAGCGGAGATAGAACAGTTGGACAAACACGAGATACAAATCTGCACAATCGAAGACGGGTGTTATCCGGAATTGCTCCGGCAATGTGCCGATGCTCCCCTGGTCTTTTTTTATAAAGGGAAGTTAAAGTCCTCTCCGGCAAATAAATATCTGGCCATCGTAGGGACAAGACATGCATCGTCCCGGTGTGAAGCCAGAGTGACGGCATTGGTCGAAGACCTGGTGAATCTGGGTTGTCGTCCTGTCCTGGTCAGCGGATTGGCTTATGGCATCGACGCCTCGGCCCACCGGGCTTCCCTGAAGTTCGGCTTGACGACTTTAGCCGTATTGGGACATGGATTACACATGATTTATCCGGCGACCCATAAAAGCATGGCACGTCAGATTCTGGAGACCGGCGGGGCCTGGATCAGCGAATTTCCTTGCACGGCGAATATACATCCGAGCAATTTCTTACGCCGCAACCGGATTATTGCGGGTCTCTGTCATGCAACCCTGGTAGCCGAATCGGCCATAAAGGGAGGAGCTATGGCCACAGCGCGCCTGGCCATGTCATACGACCGGGAAGTCATGGCTTTCCCTGGACGTCCGGAAGATAAATATTCGGCAGGCTGCAATTTTCTGATTAAAGAAAACATTGCCGCATTAACCGAAAATGCCACCGACGTGGCCCACCTCTTAGGTTATCCGATAAAAAAAACGACACTGCAACAAACGATCTTACCGAATTTCAGCGACGACGAACGAGAGAATGAACTCATTCAGCTCTTAAGTGAAAAAGGAACTCTGCATATCGATGAATTATGCCAGTTGACCCAGCGTCCAAGTAGTGAACTAGCGGCTATCTTATTGCAACTCGAACTGGAAGGGAAAATAATCGGTCTGGCAGGTAAAAAATATTCTCTCCGGTAATTTTATCACCCCGAGAGAGACCGCCGAAATACTAATTTCGGTTTTGGTAACAGATTATCAGCAGGGATATATCTCCAACTATCAATCCGAAAGCAAAATCAAGGTTTGTTAATAAAAAATTAACTGCAAAAAGTTTTGATATCGTAAATAATTAGATAATTTTGACATCCGAAAACGTTTGAATTAACTCATACTAAAAATTATACACATGAGACCAGAAATTAAAGAATTCATGGAAGCCTTAAAGGCTAAAACAGTAGGTGAATCAGAGTTCCACCAGGCTGTAGAAGAAGTTATTGAAACTGTATGGGATACCTATCAGGCAAACCCGAAATACAAGGCCAATAAGATCCTTGAAAAAATGGTAGAACCTGAAAGAGTAATCATGTTCCGTGTTCCATGGATCGACGACAAAGGTGAAGTACAAATCAACCGCGGTTACCGCGTTCAATTCAATAGTGCTATCGGACCGTACAAAGGAGGTTTACGTTTCCACCCGTCGGTAACTTTGGGCGGACTGAAATTTTTAGGTTTCGAGCAGACTTTCAAAAACTCTCTGACTACGCTGCCTATGGGTGGTGGTAAAGGAGGTTCGGACTTCAACCCGAAAGGAAAATCAGACAATGAAGTAATGCGTTTTTGCCAGAGCTTTATGACTGAACTTTGCAAATATATCGGTGCCGACACAGACGTTCCTGCCGGTGATATCGGCGTAGGAGCCCGTGAAATCGGTTATCTGTTTGGACAATATAAGAGAATCCGGAATGAATTCGTAGGTGTACTGACCGGTAAACCAAGAGAATTCGGTGGATCACGTGTACGTCCGGAAGCTACCGGTTACGGTACGGTATATTTCGCTCAGCACATGCTGAAAGAAAAAGGTCAGGATATCAAAGGCAAAACTGTTGCGATTTCCGGATTCGGTAATGTTGCCTGGGGAGCTGCCCAGAAACTCGTTCAATTGGGTGCCAAATTGGTAACCATCTCCGGACCGGACGGATACATCTATGATGAAAAAGGTATTACCCAGGAAGGTGTCGATTATATGCTGGAATTACGTGCAAGCAACAACGACGTTGTAGAACCGTATGCAGCTAAATTCGGAGCTAAATTCTTCGCTAAGAAAAAACCATGGGAAGTAAAATGTGATATCGCATTCCCGTGTGCTATTCAGAACGAATTGAACGAAGAAGATGCAAAACAACTGGTTGCTAACGGCTGTCAGATGGTTGTAGAAACTTCCAACATGGGTTGTACAGCTGAAGCTGTTAAATATTTGAATTCTCATATCACTTTCGCTCCGGGTAAAGCAGCTAACGCAGGTGGTGTTGCCGTATCGGGTCTGGAAATGAGCCAGAACTCAATGAGATATAGCTGGACAGCTGAAGAAGTTGACCAGAAACTGTCTCAGATCATGAAAGATATCCACGATACTTGTGTTAAATTCGGCAAAGAAGGAGACAAGATTGACTACGTGAAAGGTGCTAACATCGGCGGCTTTATAAAAGTAGCTGAAGCAATGTGTGCTCAGGGACACGTATAAAAAGTTAAAGGTAAAAGTTAAAGGCTGACTAAACGATTACCTGAAAATTAAAGCGTACACTTCGAGGGTGTGCGCTTTTTTTATTATCTTCGTTTCCGCAAAATCATTTAGTTTTCAGCTAATCATTTTTGGCTTTAAATTTATGTACATCGACACTCATTCACATATCTACGAAGAGGAATTCAGAGAAGACCGGGAAGCTGTTATACAACGTGCCAGAGAGGCGGGAGTGAATTACATCGTTCTTCCGGACATCGATAGTGAATCGCGTAACCGGATGCTCGCCCTGGAAGCCCAACACCCGGAGATGTTATTTCCTTTGGCAGGGCTACACCCCACTTCTGTGTACGAGAACTATAAAGCAGAGCTGGCCCAGGTAGAAAAAGCTTTGGGTAACCATACCTTTTACGGCATCGGAGAATGTGGTATAGACTTATATTGGGATAAAAGGTATTACCGGGAACAAATCAAAGCATTCGAACATCAGCTTGGAATAGCAAAAGAAACCGGTTTGCCGGTAATCATTCATTCCCGCGACTCCCTGGAAGTGATTTTCGAGGTGCTGAAAAAACATCCTTATACCCGTGGCATTCTGCATTGTTTTCCGGGTAATGCAGCAGAAGCCCGGCAAGCAATCGACATGGGGTATTTATTAGGAATCGGAGGAGTCGTTACCTTCAAAAAGAGTCAGATGGCAGATACCCTACGCGAAATCGGCCCGGCAAACATCGTACTGGAGACCGATTCTCCTTACCTGACTCCGGTCCCTTTCCGGGGAAAAAGAAATGAAAGTAGTTATATTCCGTTAATAGCTCAAAAAATTGCAGAATTAACGGGTCTCGAGACAAAAAAAATTGAGGAAATAACGACACAAAATGCTTTGAATTTGTTTAATTTGCAGTGCGAAAACGTGTGAGGGGTCATCGATAAACTTTGATACAACAATGACAAAATCGGTATTGATAATATATACAGGTGGAACCATCGGAATGGTCAACGATCCGGCGACAGGGGCATTGTGTCCTTTCGATTTCGAACAGATAGCGAAAGCAGTTCCTGAGATCAGAGAATTCGGTTTTTCTATCAACAGTTATACTTTACCGGAGATCATCGATTCGTCCGATTTGAAACCGGCGCTTTGGGCCGACCTGTGCCAAATCATTCTGGACAAATACGATCAGTACTCCGGATTCGTCATTCTGCACGGGACAGATACGATGGCTTATTCAGCCGCAGCCCTGAGCTTCATGCTGAACAATCTGACAAAACCGGTTGTTTTCACAGGTTCACAACTTCCGATCGGTACCATACGTACCGATGGTCGGGAAAATCTGATTGCAGCATTAGAAATTGCAGCAGCGACCATCGAAGGCAAGGCAGTTGTACCTGAAGTCTGTATTTTATTCGGAGCCAAACTCTTCCGGGGTAACCGAACCACCAAAATCAATGCAGAGAGCTTCGATGCTTTCCAGTCGTTCAATTATCCGCCTTTAGCAGAAATCGGTATTCATATTCACTATAATTACGGAGCCATCAATTATACCCCCCGGACAGAGCCGATTTGTGCGTTTACGGAAATGAATACCAACATCGCCATATTGCAATTATTTCCAGGCATTCGTCCGGAATTAATAGATGCCGTTATTCAAACTCCCGGTCTAAGAGGACTGATTTTGGAGACTTATGGCTCGGGGAACGCTCCGACCGACCGTTGTTTTTTAGAAAAAATTAAAGAAGCCTCCCAAAAAGGCATCATCATATACAACGTCACCCAATGTCAGGGTGGGACTGTAGAAATGGGCCGTTACGAGACCAGCAGAGAGTTATTAAACTACGGAGTTTCAAGTGGATATGACATCACGATGGAAGCTGCTGTCTGCAAAATGATGTATCTGCTGGAGAAATACCATGACGCTAACGAAATAAAAAAATACTTAAATTCATCAATAAAAGGAGAAATAACCATGAATCATATTGGGTTTTAACATTTTTTTTGTACCTTGCCGCGTCTTTTGGTGCGTCCTGTGGGAATACAAAGGTTTGCAAGGGTACGCCTGAAGTTTGAGAGTTAAATTTTAATTATTTATAAACTAAAAATCAGTTAAAGAGATCATGAGAAAATTATTTGCACTAATAGCAGTTTTAGGAATGCTTACTATTGGAGCATCAAAATTAATGGCTCAGGAAGACGAAGCAGCACCAGCAGCTCAAACCGAGCAAACAACAGTTTCTATCGATGACGAAGAAATTGAAAGTACTTCAATGCATGCAGCGATCAAACAGAAATTCATCGAGGGTGGTGCCGGATTTATGGCTTGTGTTGCATTGTGTTTGATTTTCGGTTTGGCCGTCGCAATTGAAAGGGTTATTTACTTGAACCTTTCCGACACGAACACCAAAAAATTCATTGTTGGTTTTGAGGACGCGCTGAACAACGGTGGTATTGAAGCAGCAAAAGACTATTGCCGTAACACCCGCGGACCTATTGCAAGTATTTTCTATCAGGGACTTTCCCGTTACGATCAGGGCATCGACATGGTTGAGAAATCAGTTGTTTCTTACGGATCGGTACAGATGGGATTGATGGAAAAAGGATTGACCTGGATCGGATTGTTCATCGCATTGGCTCCTATGTTGGGGTTCTTGGGAACTGTAATCGGTATGATCGACGCCTTCGACCAGATTCAGGCAGCAGGTGATATGAGCCCGGCCCTTGTAGCAGGAGGTATTAAAGTGGCTTTGATTACGACCGTAGGTGGTTTGATCGTAGCTATGATCCTGCAGATATTCTATAACTATTGTACATCAAAGGTAGAAGGTATTGTAAACAATATGGAAGATGCATCTGTAAGCATGTTAGACATTTTGGTGAAATACGAGCAAAAAAATAAATAAACCATGAATAGTAAAAGAATACTCAACCTTGTAACAATCGTAATGTTTGCCATTACAATAGTATTGTTAGGGCTGTTTATGTTCGGAGGTGAAGTACCGAATCAGCCGTACACTACTCCTGTATATACAGCGGCATTATTGAATTGGGCATATATCCTGTGTGGTATTGCAATCATTGTAGCTGTTATCTTCCCGGTGATTCGTCTGTTTACCCGCCCGAAACAAGCAATGAAAAGCTTTATCGGATTAGCGGGAGTAGCCATAGTCATCCTGATCGGGTATGCATTGGCTGATGGTACTCCATTGAAACTAGTCGGTTATACGGGACCTGATAACGTACCATCCATGCTGATCTTTACAGATACGATTTTGTACACAATGTATTTCCTTTTTGCAGCAGCTATTTTAGCTATTTTAGGAACGGAAATTTACAGCAGAATGAAATAATACTATTCCCTTCGGGGAATAGAGATAAAATTAAGGAATATGGCAAAGAAAACACCAGAAATTAATGCCACTTCGACTGCCGATATCGCATTCCTGTTGCTTGTGTTCTTCCTGGCAACGACGACGATGAATGTGGATTCCGGTATATACAGAAGACTTCCGCCCTATCAGCCGGATAATACCGAAGCCCCGAAATATGCAAAACGGAATATTTTGCAGGTTTTGGTAAACCGGAACAATCAGCTGGCGATCAACGGAGAATTGGCAGATGTTTCTACCCTGAAAGACAGGACAATCGAATTTGTTCTAAATCCGAATAATAGCGAAGACTTACCCCAAAAAGAAATTAAAACGATCGATCTTTTCGGTCCCGTGGAAGTTTCGAAGGGTATTGTTTCTCTTCAGAGTGATAAAGGAACGTCATATGAAATGTACATCGCCGTACAAGATCAGTTGACATCCGCTTATAATGAATTGAGAAACAGAAAAGCCAACGAGAAATGGGGTAAAAACTTTGATGAACTGAATGACGACCAAAAAGAAGCAGTCAGAAAAGTTGTTCCGATGCAGATTTCTGAAGCAGAACCTAAAAACATAGGAGGGAAAAAATAATGGCAAAATTTAAAAAAGGTGGTAAAAGAGAGACGCCCGCAATTTCAACGGCATCTTTACCTGACATCGTGTTTATGTTGCTGTTCTTCTTCATGGTGAGTACCACGATGCGTGAAGTTTCCCTAATGGTTGCCAATGCGATGCCTCAGGCTACAGAAACCGTAAAGCTGGAAAAGAAATCGCTCGTAAGTAATATTTATGTAGGTAAACCTACTCCTCAATATCAAGGTGCTTACGGAACCGAACCCCGAATCCAGTTGAACGATCGTTTCGCAACTTTAGAAGAACTGGGAGCTTTTGTGGTTTCAGAACGTGAAAGTCGTAAAGAGGAAGATAGAAATAGCATTACAAATAACCTGAAAGTAGATAAAAATGTAACGATGGGTGTCGTTACCGATATTAAACAGGAATTACGTAAAGCAAATTCACTGAGAATTAATTACGGTAGTACGAAAAAACCCCATTAATTAATTCTAAAAAATAAAGGGGGACATGGTTCCCCTTTTCTTTTTTTTATTATCTTTGCAGCGCATTTGGTTCCGTAGTTCAATGGATAGAATGAAGGATTCCGGTTCCTTTGATTGGGGTTCGAGTCCCCACGGGATCACAGAGCAAAACGCTAAATAAATGAAAAGCATTTATTTAGCGTTTGTTTTTTGTTGTAACTTTCAAAATTTTGTACGACAGGCTCTAAATTTTGATGCATTTTTTTATATTTGGTGAAAAATTGAAATGTAATAAAAACAAGATCATGCCCTCACTTTCAAAATATACCCAATGGAAGGTTATCGGAGGATATAGTCTTCTGTTCTTATTGAGTATCCTGGCTGCTGTTTTGATTTATAAGCAAATAATAGAATTAATTGTCAGCGAAGAAAATAGTGATAATCCTAACCGGAAACTATTCATTATTGGCAATACGATCACGGGGCTTTATGAATCGGAAGGGCTGGGGAATGCTTTTGTACAGACCGGTTCGAGATCCTATTTTCTAAAGTACCGGGATTTAATAGAGGAAGTTGAATCGAATATAGACTCTTTAAGAGACTTAACTACCCGTCTGGACCAGATTCTTCGTCTGGATACGATCAATGATCTACTCGATCAGAAAATACGTAATTTACAGGATATCGTCCGGGTAAAACAATCCTTTGTCCCGGATGATTTCTATAATAAAGCGATTGCCAGTATAGAATCCGGAAGAGACAGCCTGCAAGGGACAGATATCCGGAAAAGACACATTACGACACTGGACAGCTCGTACACCAAATCAGAAAAAAAGAAAAGACGTTGGTTATTTTTTTCCAAGACCGAGCCCGATTCCGTACTCAAAGTTTCGGTTTCTCATCATACTGTTATCGATACGCTTAACAGGCAAACAGCCTTACAAAATACGGACAGTGTCGTTCATATTCTGAAAACAGCCTGGGAAGATGTACAAAAACAAACCCAGGATATTACCCGTCAAATCAACCGGAAAGAATATGCCTTAATTCAGCAGAGCACCTACATTACGGATCAGTTGAAACGAATATTAGGAGCCTATGAAAAAGAAGAAATCACGAATTCTCTAATCAAACAAGAAACCCGGGAACAAACCCTCAACACAATGATCCGGATTTTTGCCTGGCTGGCAGTGATTGCTTTCCTGCTGATCTTGTTTTTTACCTTCTTTATTCTTCGCGATTTATCCCGTAGCCAACGCTATCGGAAAGAACTCGAGGCAGCCAACCGCTATGCCGACCAACTGCTGAAAAGCCGGGAAAAGATGATCCTGACCGTCACACACGACATTAAATCACCGCTAAGTTCTGTAATCGGTTATATCGAACTACTCAATAACACCCCTATCAACGAACGGCAACGTTATTTCCTGAAAAACATGCGGGGTTCTTCGGAACATATCCTGAAACTGATCGGTAACTTGCTGGATTTATCGAAACTGGAAAACAATAAAATGCCCGTCGAGCATATCGTGTTCAATCCGTACCATTTATTCCAGGAAATTACGGACAATTTTATGCCACTGGCAGCAGCTAAACATTTAGAATTAAAGGCTCGTTTCAGCGAAGATCTCGATAAAGACTATTCAGGAGATGCTCTGCGCATCCGGCAGATCCTGACCAATATCTTATCCAATGCAGTAAAATACACGACAACAGGGTATATCTCCTTCTCTGCCGAAACCGTCAATCCGGAAAAGATCAGATTAAAAATCCAGGATACAGGTTCAGGGATGACTCCCGAGGAGCAAAAAATCATCTTCCAGGAATTTACACGCCTAACTTCACACGCAACCATAGAAGGTACAGGCCTGGGATTAACGATTACATTGAAATTAATCCATCTTCTGGGAGGAGAAATTCAACTAAACAGTACTCCAGGTAAAGGAAGTTGTTTTACGATCCTGCTTCCCCTCGGGCAGTGTACCACCTCGTCCTCAACGGCTTCCCCCGAGACACCCATTCCCCCCCGACCGGGTATTCCGGCGAGTGGTTCACCTAAAATTCTGTTTATAGATGATGATCCGCTTCAACTGGAAATGGCTGTCGGTTTATTGGCTAATTATGGAATTCAGGCAGAAGCCACCACCAGTCCACAGCATCTCTTGAACAAGCTGGCCTCCACCAAATACGATCTTCTTTTTTCCGATATCCAGATGCCGGAAACGAACGGTTTCGATTTGGTAAAACAAATCCGCAATTCCTTACTACCTAATGCTGCCGATCTCTGTATCGTAGCCTTATCGGCAGATTCCGGACGGACGGAAAAAGAATACCTCGATGCCGGTTTCAGTGCTTTTCTAAGCAAACCTTTCACCTCCGGTCAACTGACAGCCCTAATCACCCATCTGACAGGTATTTCACTCTCAGGGCCGGCAACAACTTCCTCTTCAAATCCAGCCCAGGACATAGAACGCAGAGGATATAGTCTGAAACATATCCTTCAGTTTGTCGACAACGATCGGGAAGCCCTACAAAAAATCCTCGATTCATTTGTACTGACAACCCGGGAATACATAGAATTATTAAAAAAATATCAGGAAGAAAAACAATGTACAGCTATCGTCCAACTGGCCCACAAAATGCTCCCGATGTTCCGTCAACTGGAAATAGATGAAGAAATCCCCCTATTAGAAAAGTTAGAACAGGCGACTAAAAACGATCTCCCTGAAAATCAAATCTTATCCCTGACTCAGGAAGTAATCAACAAAACGATCCTGTTACTAAAAGAAGATTTCAAAATCTCCTGATCAGGGTCCCTTTCAAGACTCGCTGATCAGCCTTAAAGACAGGTTACTACTTCTCGTTGCAGCAGCATCGAGAAAAAATCATCAGATTCATTATAAATGATTTGGGAATCCGACAGATTTTAACGAATATTGTAGAGAAAATGTGCGGATCTCAACGAATATTTATAAAACGAAATCACATCATGCGTATAATCACATTAAGTCTATTACTGTGTGGTTTAGTCATACCAAGCTTCGGTGTACGACCGCCGTTAAAAGGTTATACCTATGCTTCGGAACAGGCTCCAACGGGAAAAGAGTGGCAATCTCCGGAAAATCTGGCTCTAAACAAAGAGCAGCCACATGCTTGGTTTTTTCCTTTTCAAGATATAAAAAGTGCCCGGAAAGTTCTGCCTGAAAACAGTATATATTGGCAATCGCTGAACGGTAACTGGAAATTCAACTGGGCAGCGGACCCGGATTCACGTCCCAAAGATTTTTATAAAACCGATTTCGACGTAACAGCCTGGGACAATATTCCGGTTCCTTCCAGCTGGAATATTTATGGAATTCAGCAAGATGGCAGCCTGAAATACGGAGTACCCATCTATGTCAATCAACCTGTCATTTTTATGCATAGCGTAAAAGTAGACGACTGGCGGGGCGGCGTAATGCGTACTCCTCCAACGAACTGGACTACTTACAAATATCGCAATGAAGTGGGTTCTTTCCGTCGGGAATTCGAGATTCCTGAGCACTGGGACGGACGTGAAGTATTTATCAGTTTTGACGGAGTCGATTCATTTTTCTATCTATGGATCAACGGAATGTATGTAGGTTTTTCGAAAAACTCACGCAATACGGCTAATTTCAATATTACCAACTATTTGCGTTCCGGGAAAAACATAGTCGCAGCAGAAGTTTACCGGAATTCTGACGGTTCTTTCCTGGAAGCTCAGGACATGTTCCGTTTGCCAGGTATTTTCCGTACCGTTGCACTTTATTCCACCCCA
This sequence comes from Odoribacter sp. N54.MGS-14, assembly GCF_000980295.1. Taxonomy (NCBI): domain Bacteria; kingdom Pseudomonadati; phylum Bacteroidota; class Bacteroidia; order Bacteroidales; family Odoribacteraceae; genus Odoribacter; species Odoribacter sp. N54.MGS-14. The sequence goes on from NZ_LARL01000007.1 coordinate 77,032, forward strand.
AAAGTACAGATACGCGATCTGGTTGCAACTCCGGATTTGGATAATAACTACACCGACGGTTCACTGACGATTCAGGCCGATATCCGTAATTTTGGAAAGAAAACGGCCAAGGGATATAAAGTATGCTATAGTTTGTATGCCAACAAATTGTATTCTGACGAGAATGAACCGGTTATTCTGGCAACAGATACTAAGGGTGCGGCTATCCGGAACTGTGTCGTTGCCCAGGTAGAACCTATTACCACAGGGAATACCCAAGAAGCGGAAAAAGTGGTTTTGAAAGTAAAAAATCCGAATAAATGGTCGGCAGAAACTCCTTATCGTTATACCTTGATCGCGGAACTGAAAGATCATAAAAACCGGAGTATCGAGACAGTATCTACGATTGTCGGTTTCCGGAAAGTGGAAATCAAAGACACTCCGGCCGATCAGGATGAGTTCGGCTTGGCCGGCCGTTATTACTATGTCAACGGCAAGACGATAAAATTGAAAGGAGTGAACCGGCATGAAACCAACCCGGCTGTAGGTCACGCTATAACCCGTGAGATGATGGAAAAAGAGATTATGCTGATGAAGCAAGGTAATATCAATCATGTACGTAACTCACATTACACCGACGATCCTTACTGGTATTATCTCTGTAATAAATACGGCATTTATCTGGAAGATGAAGCCAACATCGAATCACATGAATACTATTACGGGGCGGCTTCTCTTTCTCATCCCGTTGAATGGAAAAATGCACATGTCGCCCGGGTAATGGAAATGGTACACAGCAATGTAAACAATCCTTCTATCGTCATCTGGTCGCTGGGAAATGAGGCAGGCCCCGGCCAAAACTTTGTCGCTGCCTACGAAGCTTTAAAACAATTCGATTTATCCCGTCCGGTACAATACGAACGGAACAATTCGATTGTGGATATGGGTTCCAACCAATATCCTTCTATCGGTTGGGTACGGGGAGCTGTAAAAGGAAATTATGATATTAAATATCCGTTCCATATCTCGGAATATGCCCATTCCATGGGTAATGCCTGTGGAAATCTGATCGACTACTGGGAAGCTATCGAATCTACTAATTTCTTCTGTGGCGGTGCCATTTGGGATTGGGTGGATCAGTCGATGTATAATTATGACAAGAAAACCGGTAAGCGTTATCTGGCCTATGGAGGAGATTTCGGAGATATCCCCAATGACGGTCAGTTTGTAATGAATGGTATTGTATTTGGAGATCTTGAACCTAAACCACAATATTATGAAGTGAAGAAAGTCTATCAGAATATGGCTGTGAAAGCGATTGACATCGAGAAAGGTCAATTCGGAATATTCAACAAATATTATTTTAAAGACCTTTCGGATTATGATGTAAAATGGTCCTTATATGAAAATGGCAAGGAAATACAATCCGGTCCTGTGACTACAGGCATTGTTCCTGCCCGCCATACGGTACAGGTAGTTATTCCTTATCAATACAATAATCTGAAGAAAGATTCCGAATATTTCGTAAAAGTGCAGTTTTTACTGAAAAACGATATGCCTTGGGCGAGAAAAGGATTCGTGGTTGCAGAAGAACAAATTCAGGTGAAAGAAGCCCACCGGCCTCTCATCAGCACGATGATAAGACAAGGCGGAAAACTGACCTGCGGCAAAAGCAGGACTGCCCGCCTTGTGATCCAAGGGAATAATTTCAAAGTCGAGTTCGATGAATCCACAGGAACGATTTACAGTCTGACTTATGATTCAACAACAATCATAGCAGCAGGTAATGGACCGAAACTGGATGTACTCCGTGCTTTTACGAACAATGACAACTGGTTCTATTCTTCGTGGTTTGACCGTGGTTTACACCATTTACAACACAAAGCCAAAGAAACAACGATTATGAATAAACCGGACGGAAGTATTGTATTGGCTTTTACAGTAGAATCCCAGGCGCCTCATGCAGCAAAAATACTGGGTGGTACCAGTTCCGGTAAGAATACGATCGAAGAATTAACCGACACCCCTTTCGGTCCGAACGATTTCAAATTCACTACCAATCAGATTTGGACGGTTTATCCGGATGGTTCCATTGAATTACAGGCCAGTGTTACTTCCAATCAGCCTGATCTGGTATTACCCCGTTTGGGTTATGCCATGAAAATCCCTCAGGAATATGCCAATTTTACCTACTACGGACGTGGTCCGATCGACAATTATGCAGACCGGAAAAGCGGACAGTTCATTGAACAGCATAAGAATACGGTTGCCGGAGAATTTGTCAACTTCCCGAAACCTCAGGACATGGGAAATCATGAAGATGTGCGTTGGTGTGCCCTAACCAATCAGGCAAATCAGGGGGCTGTATTTATAGCCACCGATCGGTTATCCGTCTCCGCTTTACCATATTCGGCCCAGGATTTGATTCTGGCTTCCCATCCTTATCAGTTGCCACAAGCCGGCGACACCTGGTTGCATCTGGATGCAGCAGTGACAGGACTGGGAGGAAACAGTTGCGGTCAGGGTGGTCCTTTGGTAGCGGACCGGGTTTTCGCCAACAATCACAATTTCGGATTTATCATTCGTCCTGCCGGTAAAGACCTGAGTAAAATAGCCAATATCGCTCCTGCCGGAGAAATTCCATTGTCTATCACACGTAGTAAGTCGGGAACTGTAGAAATAACCTCAGCCCGTAAGAATGCAACAATTTGCTACACCGTTGGAAAAAGCAAAGTAAAAGAATACACAACCCCGATATCACTTCGTGAAGGAGGTCTGGTAACTGCCTGGTTCAAAGACAGACCTGCTATCAAAACGAAGATTTCCTTTGAGAAGCAGGAAAACATCCAAACTGTTGTGATCTATGCCAGCAGCCAGGAAGCCGGAGAGGGAGATGCTTCACACCTCACAGACGGAGATCCCAATACAATCTGGCATACGATGTATTCCGTAACAGTTGCCAAATACCCGCATTGGGTGGATCTGGATGCCGGAGAAGTGAAGAATATCAAAGGTTTCATTTACTTACCCCGCCAAGACGGCAATAACGGTAAGATCAAAGATTATAGCATCCAGGTAAGCATGGACGGTAAAAACTGGGGAACTCCTGTTCAGAAAGGTACTTTCGATAATAGCAGCAAAGAGAAGCAAGTTGAGTTTGCCAAACCGGTGCAAGCCCGTTATATCCGTTTCACAGCTTTAAGCGAACAGAACGGTCAGGACTTTGCCTCCGGTGCCGAAATAACGATTCTGGCAGAATAAAAACAGGATTTATCGATAATAATTGAAAATTCAACTGCCGGGATGAAGCTTTATTCAATAGAATAAAGCTTCATTTTATTATACAAGGTTTTACGGTCTATTTTCAATAAGCGTGCAGCCTCACTTTTATTGTTGTGGCATTTCGCCAATGCTTCACGGATAAGCTGTACTTCATTCTTTTCTCGCTTCAAAGCCAGATCTTCGATTTGAGGGACAGGATCCACAGCTGCCAATTCGGCCGGAATATCTTTCAAAGAGATAAAATCACCGAGACACAATAATGTCGCCCGCTTGACCACATTCCGCATTTCGCGAAGGTTACCGGGCCAGTTATAGTTTTTAAAGACAGACATTACCTCATCCTCGAAACCGATCACATCTTTTCCTAGTTCTTCATTCGAGGCAGCCAGAAAATGATTGGCAAAAACCGGAATATCTTCCTTTCTTTCACGCAAACTTAAAGCTTTTAAAGAAAATTCATTCAGACGATGATAAAGATCCTCCCGAAAATTCCCCTCGGCCACAGCCTTTGTCAGATTCTCGTTCGTAGCGGATATAATACGTACATCAAAAGCGATCTCTTTATCACTCCCCACAGGCTTCACTTTACGTTCTTCCAAGGCCCGTAGCAACTGTACCTGCACATCGTAACTCAGATTTCCGATTTCATCGAGGAAAATCGTCCCTCCCGAAGCAGCCACAAAATAACCCGTCTTATCGTTCACAGCTCCCGTAAAAGCCCCCTTCACATGTCCAAAAAATTCACTGGCTGCCAAATCCTTGGGGATCGCCCCACAATCGACGGCAATAAAAGGCGCCTCCTTACGATTGCTCTGAGCATGAATCAAACGGGCTATGTACTCTTTACCGGAACCACTTTCTCCGGTAATCAATACAGTCATCATAGTCGGAGCTACCAATCGAATATATTCGTAAAGTTTGTCGGCTTCCAGACTCGTACCTTTGATGTATGGCACCGATTGGGGCTTTTTTGTCCGCTTTTTTTGTTCGGGAACAGCAGTCTGTTCCAAAGTGTCCTGGATCTTTTTCAAAATCTCGTCCGGAATGACGGGCTTCGCCACATAATCGAAAGCCCCTAATTTCATCGCCAATACCGCAGTTTGTATATCAGCATAACCGGTCATCAAAATCACCTGAACCTCAGGAGTCGATGCCTTGATATTTTTCAACAAATAAATTCCGTCCTCATCCGGTAAACGCAAATCTGTCAACACGACATCATATTTCGTCCCTTTCAGCTTCGCCAAAGCTTCACGGCAAGAAAAAGCATTCTCTACTTCAAACCCTCTTTTTGTCAACCATGTTTTCAACATCAGACAAAAAGTGGTATCGTCATCTACCAATAAAATTTTAGCCATATACCAATTTATAAAACAGTCGAACCGACTGAACTGTTTTACAAAATTAGGAAACTAACTCCACGAAACGAAGCATTTATCTTTTTTTTCGCAAAAAAAGTCAATTCAAAGGCGAATTTTTCAAAAAATATTTAACTTTGCATCACAAAGTAATTTGAAATATGAATAATCAGGAAGCTTTAAACACTTTAAACGACATCCGGAACATGATGGAAAAGTCCACCCGGTTTGTCTCATTCAGCGGATTGTCCTCTATCGTTATCGGTATATACGCCTGTATCGCCGCGATAATTGCTTATTCTATCCTGGGAAATACAACACCGGTACCCAGACTGGATGTCAACACGCCTGCGAAACTACAACTTTTGATCGTCTTCGCTTCTTTACTGATTATCGTTTGTATCGTTACGGTCATCCTGATGTGCAGGCACAAAGCCCACCAAAACAACCAATCTCTTTTATTCGATTTCAATACCAAAAGGCTACTGTGGAATTTCTTCCTGCCTTTGGTTGTAGGCGGAATACTTTGTATATCATTGATCTGGCAAAGCCATTATGGCCTTACTTCTTCGATCATGCTGATATTCTATGGCGTCGCTCTGATCAGTGCGTCGAATTATACGTTTTCCAATACCCGCTATCTGGGTTATGCGGAAATCGCTCTCGGCCTGGCCGATAGTTTTGTAGAAAATTATGCTCTGTTGTTTTGGGTCGTCGGCTTCGGCCTCTTTCATATCGTCTACGGTATCTTTTTTCATTTGAAATACGAAAAAAAGAACAAATGAAACTAAACCTGGAAGATATTAATAAGGCCTTTGAAAGTAAAGCCCGGTTAGGAATCATGTCGGTACTCCTGGTCAATGAATCCATCGATTTTGTATCCTTGAAAAATTTGCTTGAACTAACCGATGGTAATCTAGCCAGCCATACCCGGAATCTGGAGGAATTGGGGTATATCCGAAGCTACAAACAATTTATCGGCCGTAAACCCAACACCACCTTTTCTGTCACCCCCGAAGGAAAAGAAGCTTTTAAAAAACACCTGAATGCCCTGGAAAATTTTCTAAAAAATCAACTGGAATAATAATATCTATTTTTTTACACTTATACTTTGAAATACAAAGTTCTTTATTAAATAAATTTAAACTCTTCTGATTATGGAAACACAAATCTCTTTTTCCAACCAGGAAAAATACCCACGCCAAGGGTTTATGCAACGGAATGCCTTGTCTGTCAAAATTATTTTAATCGGAGTTTTAATTCTCATTCTCCTGATTCCGCTTGCAATGATCCGGGGATTAATCTCGGAACGTTCCGAAACCGCCTCGGAAGCAACAACGGAAGTACAAAACAAATGGAGCAGCTCACAATTGGTAACAGGCCCTTTCATCAGTATTCCCTGCTATGAAAACTACGAAGAGACTTATTATGAAAACGGAGCCACGAAAATCAGGGTAAAGAAAGTCAAAAACTATATCCATATTCTTCCCGAGCTTCTGGATATTACAGGAAATGTAGAAACCGAAGAACTGAGTCGTGGTTTATACGATATTGTCGTATATAAAACGCCGTTAGTATTAAAAGGCAAATTTATCATCCCGGAACATTTCGAAACCACCATTTTGCCCGAAGACATAGCGCTTCAGCATGCGACCTTGAATCTGGGGATTTCCGATCTTCGGGGAATCAGCGAACAAATAACTGTCGACTGGGGTAAAGAAACGCTTCAATTCAACCCAGGATTACCTTCGGATTTTATTTTATCTTCGGGTGTTTCCTCCGTACTACCTCAACACCAAAAACTTCAGGCCGGAGATTCGATTGAATTTTCGATCCAACTACAGCTTAAAGGCTCAGAATCGATTCAATTCAGTCCCTTCGGTAAAACGACACAAATCCACCTAACCTCCAATTGCACTACCCCGAGTTTTACGGGAGCCTTTTTACCGGAGAACCGTGAGATTACGAACAGCGGTTTCACTGCCGACTGGAAGGTATTGAACCTCAACCGAAATTACCCCCAGGTATTCACCAGTAACCAGTACCACAATGAAGAAGAACTCTCTTCTTTCGGAGTCAACCTCTTATTACCCGTACAACAATACCAGCAATCTATGCGCTCCGTGAAGTATGCCTCCCTGATTATCATTCTTACTTTTGTGATCAGTTTTTTTGTGGAAGTGATGCAAAAAAAGAATATCCATCCTTTCCAATATTTACTGATAGGACTTGGCTTATGTTTATTTTATACGTTATTGATCGCCATTTCGGAACATCTGGGGTTTAATTTAGCCTATCTTATTTCAGCGATCATGACTATTATTCTATTGACACTATATATGCGGGGAATTCTCAAAATCCGGAAAACAGCCTTTACAATAGGCGGATTGCTGGCTCTATTATATCTCTATATCTTTGTATTGATTCAAATGGAGACTTACGCTTTATTAGCCGGTAGCCTCGGATTATTCATCATCCTGGCGGTCATCATGTATTATTCACAAAAGATCAACTGGAACGGAGGAATGAAATAGTAGGTTTATTTTTTCTTTCTATTCCGATTCCGGGTTTTGTGCCGTCAGACCGGTTCGCCTGGAACGGTCCGGTAAGGCTTTCCTTCACTGACCGGCGGAACTCGCTTCGCTCAGACACCACCGGTCGGGCGTTCGGAAAACCTAACCGGACCCTCGTTCCCGCTCCAATGGTCTTCCGCCACAAAACCCTGCATCTCACGTTAACACGACCTGGCAAAGGAAGAATTAGAAAAATTTTATAGAATAAAATACCGGCTCACCTCTATCGGATTATGGATAGTTGGGTTACTTTACCGGAAAATCTTTTTTCGCTGAAATTTATGGTTTTCAGGTCCGGTTTAGCCTGCCAGGCAGTGATGACGGGAGTCGAAGATGTTCGTGTTCGGGGACCATTGGAGCTCTGGCGAGTGTCGTCTTGCTTTTTCTGAACGCCCGACCGGTGGTGTCTGACGGAAACGTAACGTAAAGTTTTTTG
>NZ_LARL01000068.1:0-17186 GCF_000980295.1 Odoribacter sp. N54.MGS-14
TTTTGCAACGGTAAGATAATTCTTTTTACCGAAATAAACAATAGCAAAAGGGGCTATCCGACTTTTTGGACAGCCCCTTTTACTCTTCAATCACCAACCGGAAACCGGAGCCGTGAACGTTCTCTATCTTTATATTCTGATCATCTTTAAAATATTTCCTCAATTTAGTCACATAAACATCCATACTTCTGGCTGTAAAATAATCATTGGTCCCCCATATCTCGGTCAATGCTTTCTCACGGGGTAACAAGCCATCTTTATAATTATACAGCAATTCCAGCAGACGAGCCTCTTTCGGGGTCAATTTGATTTGTTCCTCATTTTTTGTGATCGTCCGCAATTCGGTATTGAACACATATTCACCGATAGTGATAAATTTCGGTTTAGGCTCGGCTTCTTCGTGTTTACTACGGCTAAGGATCGCTTTAATCTTCAAAATCAGTACTTCAGAATCAAAAGGCTTTACAATATAATCATCCGCCCCGATCTCATAACCTTGTTTCATATCTTCTTTCATACTTTTAGCCGTGATATAAACAAAGGGCACATTTCCATCGATCTCACGAATTTTTTTACCTAAGGTAAAACCGTCCATTTCAGGCATCATAACATCCAGTAAACAGATGTCGAACTTATCTTTCCGGAAAGCCTCCAAACCATCGTTACCATTCACACATAAAGTAACTTCATAATCGGATAATTCCAAATAAGATTTCAATACCGAACCAAAACAGGGGTCATCTTCCACTAACAATATTTTCTGTGCCATACTTTTTGATTTTTGACTTACGATTTACAATTTACGATTTCAACTTTTAATGCAAGGCTTTTCAAAGCTCTTTTCGTAAATCATAAATCTGAAATCTAAATTATTTTATTCTTTTTTAAATTCTATCTCTACCAAAGTTCCTTTATTTTTCCTGGAAGTCAATTTCACGCTTCCACCGTGCAACTCTACGATAGACTTCACATAACTCAGCCCCAATCCGAATCCTTTCACGTTATGTAAATTTCCACTCGGGACACGGTAAAAACGTTTGAATACTTTCTTCTGGGCTTCTTTCGATATGCCGATACCATGATCTTGCACTCCGATCAGATAAGCTCCGGTCTTTTCTTGTGTATATACCAATATATCCGGTTTTCCGCCCGAATATTTAATGGCATTATCGATCAGATTGCATACAGCATTCATCATATGAACTTCATCTACCGAACGGATGAAATGATCGGCTTCAAACTTGCACTCCAAAGTTCCGCCGGCATTTTGGACAATGAGCATAAAATGTTCAGCTGCTTCTCTGACCATTTCATTGATATCTACCTCAGTCTTATTTATTTGCAATTCTCTCCGATCCAACTTCGCTTGTTGCAAGATCCGCTCGACGTACTTATTCATCCGGTCATTTTCACTCTTAATCATGGTATTGAATTTCAGGATCTGTTCCCGGTCGTTCAATACCTTATCTTTCATAATAGCAGAAGTAGCCAGAGATATCGTCGCTATCGGGGTCTTGAATTCGTGCGTCATATTATTGATAAAATCGTTCTTGATGACCGATAATTTCTGTTGACGCATAATGATAACGATCGTAATAATAAATACGAACATCAACCCGAAAATACAGAATCCGGAAGCTAAAAACAGCCACCCCATATTTTCCAGTAAGACCGGCTGCACCGACTCAAAGCTCACCCCCAGATAATATCCTTTTTTGACTAAATCCTGTTGAAACAGTTCCACATAATAAAAATTCTTAGGAGCCCCACCTTTTACCCTGTTCAGCAGTCCCTGTTTAGTCATAATCTCATAAGTGAAAGGCAAATGAATATTATAAGTCCGGAAACCATACAATAATAAATTATCGATATCAATATGAGCCAGACGTTGTTCGGCAGATACATTTTCCGGATCTTTTTCATGAAGCAAACGTATCAGAAATTCTTGCATCTGCTGACTGAATTGTGCCAGTCTGGCAGCCCGCGCCGTACTATCCCGCTGAGGTAACTCCATCGACCGGATCGTTTGCTCGATAAATTCCTGATCCATTTTCTTCCCGATTCCGGAACGGGCATACGGGACAACCGAAAACAAATAGGAACGCTCTCCTTTCAACCGATTGATATCGTTATTCAGAATATTAAACAAATTGTTGGAATACCATTCAGAGGAGGTTCCCCCTTGCTGGGAAGCGATCAGGTCATTGTAGTTTTTAATCTCCCCGATCTGTTCATTCATTTCTTGTTTGTATCTCAGGTAATTGAATTCATCGATCCGGTTGACCACCCGGTTCAATACATCGTATACCTGCGAAGTAAATTTCGTTTCCCGTTCCCGGATAGCATATTTTATCCACAGCCATTGCACAACGACTACTGCCGTAAATGCAGCCATCATCACAACCAAAAGAATTTTAATAATTGTCTTCTTTATCATACTCCAGGAATATCTCCGTAAAAATAGTATTTATTACAAAATAATCAAAATCTGTATGATATGAAAATAAAAGGGGGTACCGGACAGGTACCCCTAAAAACAACTAAGTAATAAAAACGGGAAAACAAAACCATTTACATGGCTTTACTTTTATTGCAATTTTTCTGCAGTAGTCTTATAAACATTACTTTCCTTATTGGCAATCTCCAATTTCTTGAACAGCTCTCTCTGTAAATCGAGACTATCTTTCAGTTCGTCTTGTAATAAGAAAAGAGACAATTCCATCGTCGGGTTAACTTCGATCAGGTTCTTGACATATTTAGCACGAGCGCGGATATAACGTTGTCTTTGCAACTGATGAACTCCCAACAATACTTCTTCTTCTTTCGATCTTTTGGGTTTTTCCATGATCTTTTTGATTGCTTTGTCGATCGGTTCGATCGGTCCTTCATATTTCTCCTTGAACATTTTTTTCAACTTCGCATATTCCATATCCAAGCCCGAACCTTTCACTTCAATTTGATCAGGGAATTTAATTTTTCCCTGAATCCATATCTGATCTTTACTATCGAGAATAAATTCTAATGTATTTTTTCCTGCCACATCCACCCATACTCTAGCTGGTATTTGCAATGCCTCTGTTTCGAGATCGATATTACCGTCCGTAACATCTTGCTGGGCTAAGATCACCAATCCTTGTTGTCCCGGCATCTCTGCCAACAATTTTACAGTACCCTGTAAACCAATAACTTTTCCTCTGACTTTTACCTTATTAGAATTACATCCGGCTAATAAAAGCGTAAAAGCAATTAAAAATAAACAAATCCTTTTCATTTTCTTATATCACTTTGTAAATTTTATAGCGCAATTTTCTACAAAGATATAAAAAAACCAAATGAACCAAGAAAATTTAAGAATTTGTTTCGGTTACAAAAGTTAAAAAGCGTGTACCCTTAAAGCTCCAATGTTTCAAATAATTGCAAAATCTGTCCCGAAGGTCTGGGCGCATTCGAATTTAAAATTTTCCCATCAGGCCCGATCAGGATAAATCTCGGCACACTGATAATCATATAATCTTCTGCAAATTTATCTGCAGCCCCACTAAAGGTATGATTTCCAGCATAGGGATTCTGATGCAGAAAATTTAGCCAGGTATTCTGCTCGTCAGCGTTTCTTCCCACCGCGACAGTCAAAAATTGAATATTTTTACCGGCATATTTCTTTTGTAATAAATTCAAATAAGGCAACTCACTTTTACAAGGTACACACCAAGTCGCCCATACCATGATATACAAATAGGATCCCCGGAAAGCTTCTAAAGTCACTGTTTTCCCCTCGGTATCCCGAAGGGCAAAATCAGGAGCATCGTGTCCCGGTAGAATCTTTTCCCACAATTCTACCATACCGTCGATATAAGCGATTTTATTCGGATCCGTACATTCCTGATGGAAAACGGACAACAAATAATCAGCTCCCTCAATTCCGTTATTTTCACAGATATAATTATAAACGAGCTGAGTCAGTAAAAAACTCTTAATCGTCGGACTATTTACGGTAGCCAGAATATAATCGGCAATCCCGTCGGAATAATTCTCCCATCCCTGAGCACCGCGACTTCCTTGTATATAAACATAATTCAGCAAGAAATCACGGTAATCTTTTGCTCCGATCAGTCTTTCATTATTAATCGAGAAAGAAGATAAGAAATCGGAAAAAACACTCCCCGGACGATAGTCTTCGTCCGGATACATATTCCTCCGGAAAGAGGGATACAACGACGCTCTTACAGCAATGGAATATCCGATTCGTTGTTTTTCCAATTCTGTAAAAGAATCGTCAAAATTTTTCGCTTCCAGCAATTTCACCTTTTCGTCGATAAGTGCCCTCATCTTCTGTACGAACTCTTCTTCGTTCAGCGCATAATAGTCTTTATCGAAAAAGACTGCAATCTCCTGTTCTTTCAGGTAGCTATTGATCCCACCCAAACTCCCCCGAAAATACAAAGACCCCGAGAAATTTTTTGCATTCACATAGATTTCCAGATCCTCTCCCGGACTCAGATAAAGATTCAGGGCATTATGTAACATCGTGGCATATCCACCTTTTACCATATCGATCTTACCTGAAAAAAAACCTTGCTGATCCAAGGACAAAGTATAAATGCTGTCGTCTACCAAAATACTGACAATAGAATCTCCGTTTTCAATCCGTCCACTGACTTGTACAACGTCACTTTTCGAACATGAAAACAAAGAAACCAGCACCAATATTAAAACAATTATTTCTTTCATTATTTTCCAGCTAATTATCAGCCATAATAAGCCATATTACTCTGATTAGCAAATATAAAACAACAATCGGGAAAAATATGTTAAAGAAAGGCTAAAAGAAAAGATTGTTCTGAATAAGAAAATAAAAAAAGCTGCGGAAATAAAATCCGCAGCTTTATATTGAACTATGGCATTCAACTTATTTTACAATAGCCTGGAAATCAGCATTGTCAAACAATTTAGCGAATTCCATATCAGTAGCAGCTAATTTCTTCATAGAAGCATCTTTGCTACAAGCAGTTTTCAAGTTAGAAAGCACTGCACTATTATCGTTGTTACGGGCAGCGATAACAGCTTTCAGGTAAGAAGCCAAAGCAGAATCATCTTTACCTTCATTCAGTTTTTTAGCAGCTTCGTTATTGTTACCTGCCAGGATATTAGCTAAAGCAGCATTGACACAATTGCATTTTCCAAAATAGTCTACAGCAGCTTTATAGTCACCTTTCATGATAGCCACAATACCTTTGTTGTAGTTTACTTCGTTGCCAGCACCGGTAGCAGCACCGAACAATACTTCAGCTTCTTTTACGTTACCGTTGATCAATTCAACAGCACCTAAGTTGTTCTTAATCGTTTTATTGTTTGCAGACAAAGCATTCGCTTTTTCGAAGTCAGCTTTAGCCTGAGCAACTTTACCCGTTTCGAACAGAATCATACCTGCGTCGTTAAAACCTCTCCAGTCGTTCGGGAATTGTCTCATAGCAGCTTCGTAGATAGCTAATTTATCTCCATTATTATCGAACAGCGTAGCTGCATACAATAATTCTTCAACATTCAGAGCAGAAGGATTAGATTTTGCCAGGTTACGGATTTCTTCATCCGATTTACCGATACGTTCTGCATTTACAACAAATTTAGAACGTCTCAGTTTCGGCAGGATTTGTTCAGCCACTACAGAATAAGCAGAAGAAATATTTTTGATTTCTCTTTCTCTTACTTCAGGATCTGAATACATAGCCAGTACACGCAAGATTAATTCTTTGTCGCGGATATTAGATTCTTCCATCGCTTTTTTGAAACCTTCCCAGTCTTCAGCCACAACATATTTTTTGAAGAAATCCAAGTCTTTGTATTCTTCTACTTTATTTTTCTTCATGTTGTTTTTAACGAACTTGTCAGCAGCACCTTCCCGGTTGTTAGCCAAATTCTCGTTAAAAGACATCGGACCATCAGGAGAAGCATAAGACTGAATCTGGATATTTTTCAATTCCATATCTTCTGCAGCTTTCGCATCTTTGATGAATTTTTCCATTGCCTTGATTTCTTTTGAACTCATTTCTTTGGTACGGATCTGAGCAGAATTGATCAAGTAATAGATAGCAGCTTCCTGTTCTTCCTTGGTGATTCTTTCGAACTGATCCGCACCGATAGCGATAGCCGGAGCATTATTCACCATAGTAGCGGTAGCAATCACACCATCAGCAATTTTACGGGATTCATAATCAGCAGATTTTTTACCTTTAGATCCCTGAAATTTCACATACAAGCCGGAAACTCTCATTCCTTCTTCAAAAGGAACGGTTCCACTATAATTGACAGTCTTTTCGGTAGCATAAGGTACAACCTCGTTGTTTCCCTGCACTTTTTCTCCCTGGAAAGTTTTAGGATCATAAGCTTTTTCCCCACCATTTTGGAATTTTAAAACCGGAGTAGCAACCAAAGTTACTTTCTTGTTAAAATATTTAGCAGGAATAGTAGCATCGATTTTAAGGTCTACTTGGCCACCTTTAGCTTCCAGCATTTCAGGAGTTACCTTATAAGCAATGTTCTTTTCTAATCTTTTCATCTTATTCAGAGATGAACAAGAAGCAACAACAAACCCGGCTAACGCAACGGTAGCAACAGTTTTCAATGTTCTTTTCATAATCACTTTCAAATTTATTCTTAATATTCAAATTGGTTGCTCAATAAGCAAAGCAAATGTATAAAAAAATATTAAAACATTCACTTATCTGGAAAAATATTGAAACTAATCTACATTAATTTTATGCATCACTAACTTTTCTGCTTTTTCGATGGCTTTTTCTATTCCTTCCGGATAGGCCCCTCCCGCAGTTGCAAAGAAAGGTTGTCCGCCTCCGCCACCTTTTATTTCCTGAGCAGCTTCACGCACGATCTGACCGGCATTCAACCCGTAGTCTTCCGCTATACTATTACTGATCATCACGGTCAGGTGAGGCTTCCCGGCATTTACACCTCCCGCAATGAAAATCACTTTTTCATATTCCCCTTTCAGTTGAAAAGCGATGTCTTTCACCTGAGCTGCAGGGATAGACAAATTCGTTATGATCAGGTTGATATCCCGGTATACCTTTTTCTCGTTTTTCAACCGTTCTTTCAACAAACGCAAGCTTTCTTTAGCAAATTTTTCGGTTTCTTTTTTTAATCCTTCATTCTCTTCCAAAACATTCTTTACACATTCCATCAGATTTTTATTGGATTTGAACATCTTTTCCATTTCCCGGATGATAGCAAAGGAATTATTGATGTACTCTTCCGCTTTATCGGCTGTGATCGCTTCAATACGACGCACACCGGCAGAAACCGAACTCTCAGACAGAATCTTGAAAAAACCAATTTGTCCGGTAGCCGGAACGTGTGTACCTCCACACAGTTCGACAGATTCCCCATACTTGATCACCCGGACCAGATCGCCATATTTTTCCCCGAAAATCGCTAAAGCTCCCATAGCTTGTGCCTTAGCCATAGGGACACTGCGATGTTCTTCCAAAGGAATATTCATACGGATCAACCGGTTTACAATGGCTGCAACCTCGGCCAGTTCTTCATCGGTTACTTTCTGGAAATGTGAAAAATCGAACCGTAAATGCTCGTCACTCACATAAGAACCTTTCTGTTCGACATGCTTTCCTAACACTTTCCGCAAAGCATAATCCAGCAGGTGGGTAGCCGAGTGATTATTAGCGGTCAGCACCCGCTTATGTTCATCCACTTTTGCGACGAAAGTCTGGGTTACATCCTCCGGCATCTTCTCCGCCAAATGAATGGTCAGTCCATTTTCTTTCTTAGTATCGATAATCCGGATAGTCTCTTTCTCTCCGATCAGTACTCCGCTATCACCTACCTGTCCTCCTCCCTCTCCATAGAAAGGAGTAATATTGAATACCAGGTGATAGAAGGTCTTGTTCTTGGTAACTACTTTCCGATAACGGGTGATTTTTACCTCCACCTCGGTATAATCATATCCTACGAACTCCTGAACATCGTCGTCGATCAATTCGATCCAATCGTCCGTATCTACAGAAGATGCTGAACGGGAACGCTCTTTTTGAGCTTCCATTTCAGCTTTGAATTCCCGGCGGTTAACCACCAACCCTTTCTCCCGCAAGATCAATTCGGTCAAATCGAGTGGGAATCCATAAGTATCGTATAATTCAAAAGCAACATTACCGGGAATCGTCAGAAAATCTTCTGCTTTAGTTTTCTCGATAATCCGATCCAGCAATTTGATACCTTTATCCAATGTCCTCAGGAAGGCATTTTCTTCTTCCCGTATCACTTTTTCAATCAATTCTTGCTGAGCGACCAATTCCGGATAATGTTTTCCCATCACTTCTATCAAAACAGGCACCAACCGGTACATGAAAGCTTCCTTCTGATCCAGGTAAGTATAAGCATATCTCACCGCTCTCCGCAAGATCCGGCGGATCACATAACCTGCTTTCACATTCGAAGGCAATTGCCCGTCTGTAATAGAGAAAGAAATAGTACGCAAATGGTCTGCTATCACCCGCATAGCCACATCGGCATCGTGAGACACCCCATACTTCAAACCGCTAAGCCGGGATATTTCATCGATGATTGGAGTAAAAACATCCGTATCATAATTAGAAGTTTTTCCTTGCACAGCCATACAAAGCCGTTCGAATCCCATTCCTGTATCCACGTGATGATTGGGTAAATTTTCCAGACTTCCGTCCGCTTTCCGGTTGTATTGCATAAATACAAGATTCCAGATTTCGATCACCAGTGGATTATCCTGATTCACCAGTTCACGACCGGATTTCAATTTTCTCTCCTCCTCGGGCCGGAGGTCGATATGGATTTCAGAACAAGGCCCGCAAGGTCCCATATCCCCCATTTCCCAAAAATTATCTTTTTTATTGCCGAAGAGTATTCGATCCTCGGACAAATAATTCATCCAAATTTTACGGGCTTCTGCATCTCCTTCCAGTCCGTCCTCTTTGCTTCCTTCAAAGACAGTAGCGTACAACCGGTTTTTATCCAGTCCCATAACTCCGGTCAGGAATTCCCAGGCAAAAGCAATCGCATCTTCTTTGAAATAATCACCGAACGACCAGTTCCCCAGCATCTCGAACATCGTATGATGGTATGTATCGTGTCCTACCTCTTCCAGATCGTTGTGTTTTCCGGAAACCCGGAGACATTTCTGCGAGTCCGCAACACGCCGGTGTTTGGGATTGATATTCCCAAGAATAATATCTTTGAACTGATTCATTCCTGCGTTTGTAAACATCAATGTAGGATCGTCCTTAATCACCATGGGTGCCGAAGGGACGATGGTATGTCCCTTACTTTCAAAAAAATCCAGAAACTTTTGTCTGATCTCTGCTGATTTCATATCTTTTTAATGAACAAGTTGTAACTATCTTTTTTGTACTCAGAAGTACAATTCAAAAACGGGATTGTGTTTCCACGTCCTGAACCTGCCCAAGACTGTCTCTCCCGTATCGACGCAAAATAGAATTGCAAAATTAGATTATTTCTTTAACTTTGCATCGAAAATTATCAATTTTATAATAAAAAATGGCGAAAACAGGTTATCGTTTTAATCCCGAAACACTGTCTTATGATAGAATACATGTCTCCGTAAAAAAGAAACTATGGTCGCTGGTCGTAAAATTCTTTTCCAGTTTATCCCTGGCCCTGGTCATCTTTTTGATTGTTTCCGCTATCGTCGATTCTCCGAAAGAAAAGGCACTGAAAAGAGAAAAAGAAGAAATACTGGCTCAATATCATATTCTGAACAACGAATTGGAGCGTATGGACGAGGTGTTGAAAAATCTGGAAACCCGGGATGACAATATCTATCGGGTGATATTCGAGTCCGAACCGATCGACGCTTCTATCCGCCGGGCAGGTTCGGGAGGAGTAAACCGGTATGAGTCCTTGAAAGACATGGACAATGCCGAATTGATCATCAATACCAGCAAAAAACTGGATGAATTATCGAAAGCGCTTTATATCCAAAGTAAATCGTACGATGAAATAGAAACATTGGCAAAAAATAAGATCGAAATGCTGGCATCGATACCGGCCATTTTACCCGTATCACTTAAAGATCCGAGTACCCGTTTTTCTTCCTCCTACGGCTATCGGATGCACCCGATTTATAAAACGGTAAAACTCCATGCCGGGATGGATTTTTCCGGAGCCGTCGGTACGCCGATCTATGCAACGGGAAACGGGAAAGTCGTATATGCAGAAATGCATCAAGGTTATGGGAAATGCGTATTGATCGACCACGGCTTCAATTATCAAACCCTTTACGCTCATTTGAGTGCTTACAATGTTAAGTCAGGCCAAAAAGTCAAACGTGGCGATATCATCGGATATATGGGTAATACAGGGATGTCTACCGGGCCTCATATTCATTATGAAGTAAAGAAAAACGGCATTCCTGTCGATCCGATTAACTATTATTTCAACGATTTAACAGCCGATGAATATGATAAACTCGTAACAGAAGCAAACAATAACGGGCAAACCATGGACTAAGCGGCAACTTTATACCTCAGATTATGGAACAGGAGAAACAACCATTAAAAGTATACTACTCAATCGGTGAAGTCGCCGATATGTTCGGAGTGAATACCTCACTGATTCGTTTTTGGGAAAAAGAATTCGACGTCATCAAACCACATAAAAACAAAAAAGGCAACCGCCAGTTTACCAAGGCAGATATCGACAATTTTCACCTGATCTATCATCTGGTCAAAGAAAAAGGCATGACACTCAAAGGTGCTCAGATGAAATTACGGGAAAACAAAGCGGAAACCGAAACCAACTTCGAAGTGGTAAAACGCCTGAAAGCAATCAAGGAAGAATTACTTCAGATTAAAGACCAATTACAATAATCAGGACTTACGGTCCCAAGTACAGACATGCAAAACCAGCAACGGCCCCTATATGTCAGAGACATCCTCTCTATTTTAGAGAACTTCGCTCCTTTGAGTTTACAGGAAAGTTACGATAATGCCGGACTCATCTGTGGCAATCCGGAAGCCGAAATACATTCGGTTCTGTTAAGCACGGATATTACCGAAGAAGTAATCAACGAAGCCGTACAGGGAGGACATGATCTGCTCATCTCCCACCATCCGCTCACGATACAGGGATTAAAAAATCTGCGTCCGGACAGCTATGTAAAACGTTGCCTCATCAAAGCCATTCGGCACAACCTCAATATCTACTCCGCACATACCAATCTGGATGCCGTATTACACGGTGTCAGCGGCAGAATGGCCGACAAACTGGGATTACAAAACCGGAAAATCCTGCAACCGGGCGGTAAATTATTCAGCCTGTGCTTCTACACGCCTGTTTCAAAGGCAGAAGAAGTAAGACAAGCCGTATTAGGAGTAGGCGGAGGCCACATCGGTAATTACAGTCACTGTTCATTCAACCAGAAAGGAGAAGGCACCTTTCACGCCGAGGCAGGCAGTCATCCCTATGTCGGAGTGATCGGGACCCTTCACCGGGAGGAAGAGATAAAAACCGAAATTACGGTCCCTGAATACCTCCTCTCCAAAAGCATAGAGACTTTACTGAAGGTACATCCTTATGAAGAACCGGTATGGAACATCGTTAACCTGGATAATACCAATCCTGTAACGGGTTTCGGAATCATCGGCGAACTCGCCGAGCCAGCCGATAGCCTGACTTTCCTGCAACAGGTAAAAAAGACTTTCCGTTGTAAAGTCGTCCGTCACACTGCAATCTGTAAATCTCAGATCCGGAAAGTAGCCGTCTGCGGCGGTTCCGGAGCCTTCCTCACTTCGGCCGCAATAGCTCAGGGAGCCGATATATATATCACCGGAGACTACAAATACCACGATTTCTTCCAGGCAGAAAATCGGTTGATCCTGACAGACATCGGGCATTATGAAAGCGAACAGTTCACAAAAGAGATTTTTTATGAGTTAGTTACAAAAAAAATATCTAACTTTGCGATTCAGTTTTCGAAGGTCGAAACAAATCCCATACATTATTTATAATAGGGTGTTTCTTCCTCTGATGGTTCAAAAATAAATTAGAGTTACTTTATAAATATGGCAACAAACAACGAAAAACTGCAAGAACTTTCTGTCGAAGAAAAATTGCAGCATCTTTATGAGCTACAACGCATTGATACGGAGATCGATAAAATCAAGACGTTAAGAGGGGAATTGCCTCTTGAAGTTCAGGACTTGGAAGACGAAATCGCCGGTCTGGAAACCCGTCTTGAAAATCTGAAAAATGAAATCAGTGAAGCTGACAAAAGTGTAACAAACAAAAAACAGGAAATCACCAAGTCGGAAGAGCTGATAAAAAAATATTCAGAGCAATTGGATAATGTCCGTAACAATCGGGAATACGATGCCCTGACCAAAGAAGTCGAATTTCAGAAACTGGAAATCGAATTACAGCAAAAAAGAATCCGGGAAGCTCAAAAACTGAAAGCCGAAAAAGAGGTAAATCTGGAAATTTCCAACAAACAATATACAGAAAAGAAAGCAGATTTAGAAGCGAAGAAAGCGGAACTGGACGACATCATCGCTGAAACCCACAAAGATGAAGAAGCATTGACCCAAAAATCCGAGGAATTATCTCAGAATATCGAAGAGCGTTTGTTGACAGCCTACCGGAAGATCCGTGACAATGCCCGCAACGGCCTGGCAGTCGTCACCGTCGACCGGGATGCTTGTGGAGGTTGTTTCAATAAAATTCCGCCACAGCGGCAATTGGATATCCGCTCCCGGAAAAAAATCATCGTGTGTGAGTATTGCGGACGAATCCTGATCGACAAATATATCTGTGACTATGACGGCAGCATGCAAAAAGCAGATCTCGAATCAGCGATGGAAGCTCAAAAGAAAAAAGGAAGACGAATCAAAAAATCAGAAGAATAAGAAAAGGCTGCAAATGCAGCCTTTTTATTATCATTTCAAATGGTAAAGGAGAATTCAGTTCTTAAAACTTATAAAGTTTTTCCTTTGTCACTTCAAGTACATTAAGTCAAGGCCTCTCATCAACTTTATAGGATTTATGAACTTTATGAACTCAAATCTAAAATCTAAAATTTCAGGCATGATTGCTACAAATTACAATCCGAAAGCAAGCGAAGAGAAATGGTACAAGTACTGGATGGATCATAAACTATTCCATTCGGAAGTAGATAACAGCAGAGAACCTTACTGCATCGTCATCCCTCCTCCTAACGTCACCGGAGTTCTACACATGGGGCACATGCTGAACAATACAATACAGGATGCTTTGGTACGCCGGGCCCGTCTGTTAGGGAAAAATGCTTGTTGGGTGCCTGGCACGGACCACGCTTCGATAGCCACAGAAGCCAAAGTAGTAGGTAAGCTTCAAAGTGAAGGAATAAAAAAAACCGATCTGACCCGGGATGAATTTTTAAAACACGCCTGGGATTGGACACATACACACGGCGGAATCATCCTCAAGCAATTAAAACGCCTGGGAGCTTCCTGTGACTGGGACCGTACTGCTTTTACCATGGATGAAGAACGAAGTGAAAGTGTACTGAAAGTTTTTGTCGACCTTTACAACAAGGGACTGATTTACCGGGGAGTACGTATGGTCAACTGGGATCCGAAAGCACTGACCGCTCTTTCCGACGAGGAAGTGGTTTACAAAGAAGAGCATAGTAAATTATACTATCTCCGTTATAAAATAGAAGGAGAAGACGGTTATGCCCTAGTAGCGACCACCCGTCCGGAGACCATCATGGGAGACACTGCTATGTGTATCAATCCCAAAGACCCTAAAAACCAGCATTTACGGGGAAAAAAGGTGATCGTTCCTTTGGTCGGGCGCACGATACCGGTTATCGAAGACGAATATGTCGATATTGAATTCGGTACAGGCTGTTTAAAAGTAACTCCAGCTCATGACGTCAACGACTATATGTTAGGTGAAAAATATCATTTGCCTTCTATCGATATTTTCAATGACAACGGTACGATCAGCAAGCAGGCCGGAATTTATGTCGGCATGGACCGTTTCGACGTACGGGAGCAGATAGAAAAAGATCTGCAAGCAGCAGGGTTATTGGAGAAAGTGGAACCTTACACCAATAATGTCGGTTTTTCGGAACGGACCAATGTGCCCATCGAGCCGAAACTATCTATGCAATGGTTCCTGAAAATGGAACATCTGGCGGAGATCGCTTTATCGCCGGTAATGAACGACGATATCCGTTTCTTCCCTTCTAAGTTCAAAAATACTTACAGACACTGGATGGAAAACATCAAAGACTGGTGTATCAGCCGTCAACTTTGGTGGGGACACCGGATTCCGGCCTGGTATCTGCCTGAAGGCGGGTATGTCGTCGCTTATAACGAAGAGGAAGCTTTACGCTTAGCCCGGGAGAAAAGTCATAATTCGAATCTGACCATTGCAGATCTACGACAAGATGAAGATTGTCTCGACACTTGGTTTTCTTCCTGGTTATGGCCTATTTCCTTATTCGACGGAATCAACCATCCCGGAAATCCGGAAATCAATTATTACTATCCCACGAACGATCTGGTGACCGGCCCGGACATCATTTTCTTCTGGGTGGCTCGTATGATCATGGCCGGTTATGAATACGAAGGGAAAATGCCGTTCAAAAATGTATATTTCACCGGTATCGTACGGGATAAACTAGGCCGTAAGATGTCTAAATCCTTGGGAAATTCTCCTGATCCGTTGGATTTGATCGACAAATACGGAGCAGATGGGGTACGGGTAGGGATGTTATTATGTGCTCCGGCAGGAGGTGATTTACTGTTCGATGAAAGTCTACCCGAACAAGGCCGTAATTTCACTACCAAGATGTGGAATGCTTTCAAACTGGTAAAATCCTGGGAGGTAGCCTCCATCGACCAACCGGCCCATTCCCGTTTGGCATTGGAATGGTTCAAACACCTGTTGGGAAAAGTAAACGAAACGTTGAATACCCAATTCGACCAATACCGGATCTCCGAAGCACTGATGACGGTATACACCACTTTCCGGGACGAATTTTCATCCTGGTTACTGGAAATGATCAAACCAGCGTACGGCCAACCGATCGATCGGAAAACGTATGAGGAGACGCTGAATATCTTCGAGCAACTGTTGCAATTACTACATCCGTTTATGCCATTTATAACAGAAGAGATCTGGCAAACCTTACGCGAACGACAAGACGGTGAAAGTATCATGATTTCACGACTCCCGAAGGCGACAAGTTATGACGAGAGTTATCTGTTACGCTTTGAAGCGGTAAAAAATATCATCGTAGGTATAAGAAATATCCGGAAACAAAATAATATCGCTTTCAAAGATGTCCTGGAGCTGAAGGTAAAAAAGAACGAACGTTATCCGGCTTCCTTCGATAGTATCATCCGTAAAATGGGCAATATCGGTCAGATCGGATTGGTTAACGAACCGGTCAAAGGAGCCTGGAGTTTTATCGCCGATACCGTCGAATATTTTATTCCGGCACAAGGTGAAGTAAACACAGCCGAAGTAAAAGCCAAACTGGAAGAAGAATTAAACTATACCCGTGGTTTTCTGACTTCAGTGATGAAAAAACTCAGTAATGAAAAATTCGTCAACGGTGCTCCCGAACAGGTAGTGGCCAATGAACGTAAAAAACAAGCCGATGCAGAGGTTAAAATTGCCGCAATCGAAGCACAGTTAAAAGGATTGTGACTTTTTACCGAAATAAACTATAGCGAAAGGGGCTATCCGACTTTTAGGATAGCCCCTTCATTTAGACAAACTTATTGTGCCAAAACCTTTTGTACACATTTTTCCAACTCTTCTCCTCTCAAACCTTCACCCACAATTCGGTTATTCTCATCCAATACAAACAACATTGGAATACCATGAATTTGATAAACATCCGTAACAATACTATTCCAACCTTTCAAATCAGACATATGCAACCAAGGCAATCCATCTGTTTCAATAGCTTTACGCCAAGCATCAACTTTTATATCTAAAGAAACTCCTATAATCTCCAAGCCTTTAGATTTATATTTTTCATAAACTTTTTTAACATTTGGATTCTCAGCTCGACATGGTCCACACCAAGAAGCCCAAAAATCAATGATTTTCGCTTTAGCTTTCACACCATAAATAGAAAGAGGTTTTCCATCCGGTGTCTTCATTTGCAAATCAGGAGCAATACCACCAACAATAAGCGCAGCTATCTTTTCTGCATAAGGTTTCACATAACACCCTGGAATTGTTGCTTTAGCCTTTTTACCCAACAAATCATATTTCTTTGACAAATTCTTTTTCTCCATCAAACGATCCTTCCGCCATGCCAGCAAACTAGCACTCACAATATTATCATTTGCCTTCAAAAATTCATCTTCCGCTTTATCGTAAAGATCTTCATACTGCAACAACAAACCTTTTATCTGTAATTTACCAAAATAATCGTCTTTACCATAGGTCTTTTCATATTCTTTACGCAAAGAATCACATTCATGCTGTAGCATAAACTCTTTCTTTCTAAACTCATTACGGAGATCTTGCATTTTACCACCACCGATAACTTTATATGCTTTCGGCTGCTTAACGTCCGCATCTATCTCATAATTCCCATTCTCCAAAAAAACAGGAAAACACAAACATGTATTCACTGCTCGAATCTCTGCAGCAATAGGCTGCTCTACCTTTCCGGTAAAGCAAAATTTCCCATCTGCCGTTATAGAATTACCAAGAGTATCATATTGGCCAATAGCATCTTGTACAAGCAATAAAATACGTCCTCCATGATTCTTTATCTGTCCCTCAATTTTATACTGCCCGAACATCTGCAGTCCCATAAGCAGTAACCCCACTAATATTACTGATTTTTTCATATACAAATATTTAATTTATCTTTTTCCTTTCTTTGTAAACAATGTCTACAATTTTACCTAATTTTTTAAATTCTTTCTTCTGAACCAAATCACCCATCAAATTCGGGACATCATACAAACGCATAATACCACATTCATTTTCTGCAGCTCCTTGAGCATGTGTTCCTATAACTAATTGGTAATTTCGAGCTCGTTCCCAATCTCCATAAGCTTCCCAAGCAACAAAAGGATTAAATCTGAGAACCTTTATACTTTCTCCTGGAAAATCTAACACCTTCTTTGCTGGAGTATCAGGATGCCCCATAT
>NZ_LARL01000071.1:0-16343 GCF_000980295.1 Odoribacter sp. N54.MGS-14
AAAGGTAGACGACCGACAGAAGCGACCGGGTCTCCAAACACGAACACCGAAGACGAATAAGTAACAAAATAATTCTACTATTTTTTAGTTACAGCGGTTACAAAAGTACAATAAATACCTATTTCCTTGATAACATGAAACCAAAGTCAGCTGGAATAAACTATCTTTTTAGTTAATATTTCTTTAATTTTACGAGGAATGAAATCTTTTATGAAAAAAATGTCGATCTTGACGCAACGTAATAAAACAGGATGCATCTATATAATAAAACACGATTCGGATGAAAACAAAACCTAACTTCCAAAAAATCAGGCATTGGCTTCACATAGCCATATACATTCTTGTACTTTTGCTGTTTGCCAATTACGAGTCTCAGCGCAAACAACACCCGGAGCGTAACAAGCTTTTTGTAGATCAGCACCAACAGGCGTATGTGGAAGTCCCTTCGAATAACAGCTAAACCGGAAAGAGGGAGAACAACACTAAAAAACGCTATCTTTTCAGATAGCGTTTCGGTGCACGGGTGGAGAGGCTCGAACTCCCGACACCTGGTTTTGGAGACCAGTGCTCTACCAACTGAGCTACACCCGTATTTGATGCTGCAAAGGAAAGCAAATTTCCTGGAATCTGCAATATTCCTGTACATATTTCTTAGATTTTTTTCCGCTTCAATTTTCCCATACGCCCCGGTTTAGAAATAATATTTTGACTTACAGCTTTTCATCCTTTTCAGCAATTCCTCCACCCAATAAAATATCTTCGTGGTAAAAAGCAACAGGTTGTCCCGGAGCAACGGCCCAGGCAGGCTCACTCAAGACCACTTTCAAGCGGTCAGGGCTCAAACGTTCAGCCCGGATATTTCCCCTCGGATTTAATCCCAAACCCCGGATTTTGATTTCTACCCCGGCAGCTAACAAATCCCCAAAGTACACTGCCTCTACCTGCCCGACTGTCAGCACAGAAGTATATAACCCGGATTTGGGAGCAACAATAATACTGTTCCTCTCCACATCGATTTCCCGGACATACATAGGAACTCCGGTCCGGTCGGGAATCCCCCGTTTCTGTCCAACCGTATAATTCAAGATTCCGGCATGTACGCCCAATACCCGTCCTTTATCGTCAATAATTTCTCCACTTTCCTGTCGGAAGTCTTTTATAGGATAATCCTTTATAAAATCACGGTAATCCTTATTTTTCAGAAAACATATCCCCATGCTCTCCCGTCTCCGGGCCATCTGCTCGTATCCATTCCGGGCCGCCCACTCCTTCACTTGTTTTTTGGTATATTCACCCAAAGGGGTCAACGCTCTTCTTAAAAGCGCCTGAGGCAAGCCCCACAAAAAGTAAGACTGATCCTTCTGAGGATCGATCCCTTTCCGGATATAAAATCTTCCCTCCCGTTCGACAATCCTGACATAATGTCCCGTTGCGATATACTCCACTCCCAACTCATCAGCCACCTGCTGTAACAATATCCACTTTACCCGGCGGTTACAAATGCAGCAAGGACTCGGCGTAAGACCCGACCGGTAAGCTTTTACGAAAGGATCAACCACCTGCTGCCTGAATAGTTCATGTCCTTCCCGGCAGAGGAAAGGGATATTCAGTTTTTCACAACTGTCTCTCACACCGCTTAAATCATTTTTCTCCCACAATTCCAGGGTCACCCCGATCACTTCATACCCTTGCCGGCGTAACAATAAAGCGGTCACAAAACTATCGACCCCTCCGCTCATACCGACAACCACCTTTTTCATATACAGATTTTTGAACTAGAAAAATTTTCAGGCAAAAAACAAATAGGCGATCACGACCGCAGCGATAATCCCTGCTAAATCGGCAATCAGTCCACACGGAACAGCGTAACGGGTATTCCGGATCCCCACTGCCCCGAAATAAACAGCAATGATATAAAAAGTCGTATCCGTCGCCCCCTGGAAAGTACAAGCCAAACGTCCGGCAAATGAATCGGCCCCGAAAGTCTTCATGGTATCGATCATCATCCCCCGGGCACCGCTTCCACTCAGCGGTTTCATCAAAGCTGTCGGCAACGCATCCACCCAGTCGGCATTAAAACCAAGTCCTTCTATCCCCCGGGTAATCGCAGACATCACCACTTCCATAGCCCCGGAAGCCCTGAATACCCCGATCGCCACCAAAATCGCGATCAAATAAGGAATGATCTTTACAGCAGTAGCGAATCCATCCTTAGCCCCCTCGATAAAAGCATCGTACACATTGATCCGCTTCCAGGCCGCCATCCCGATAAATACCATGATGATACCGAACAGAATAATGTTACTGGCGACATTCGAAACAACGGTTACCGCTTCTTTATCCAAGGTTGAAAAATACCAGATCACTCCCGCCATCAAAGCCGAAATTCCTCCCAAATAAGCCAGAATCACTCTATCGAACAAATTGATCTTTTGATAAATAGCGACAGCTATCAAACCAGCCAAAGTAGAAAAATAAGTGGCTAGTAAGATAGGAATAAAAATATCGGTCGGATTAGCAGCCCCCAATTGGGCCCTATATACCATGATCGACACCGGTACGATCGTCAGTCCTGAAGTATTTAATACCAGGAACATAATCTGAGCATTCGAAGCCGCATCTTTCCGGGTATTGACCTCCTGCATTTGCTGCATCGCTTTCAATCCCATCGGTGTAGCAGCATTATCCAAGCCCAGCATATTAGCAGCCAGATTCATCATAATGGACCCATGGGCAGGACTATCCTGAGGCAGCCCAGGGAAAAGACGGCGGAAAAACGGATTGATCATTCCTGACATCACCTGCACAGCCCCACCCCGTTCACCGATTTTCATGATCCCCATCCACAAAGTCAGCACTCCGGTCAGCCCCAGGGAAATCTCGAAACCGGTCTTCGACATATCGAAAGTAGAGGTCATCATAGCGCTGAATACTTCCGTATCACCTCCTATCACTAAACGAAATAAAGCGACGATAAAGGCAACGGCAAAAAAGAAAATCCAGATATAATTCAACACCATAATTCACTACACCTGATTAACGCAAAGGGAACCGATCACGACAAGTAAAAAGCAAAACTTTTTACTTGTCAGCCAGTCCCTTGCAAGCTTTAAGGGTATTTTGCAGCAAAGACACAATAGTCATCGGCCCCACTCCTCCCGGAACAGGCGTGATATAAGAACATTTAGGAGCTACTCCTTCAAAATCTACATCCCCCACCAGGCGGAAACCGGACTTCGTTTTATCCGAAGGTATCCGGTGGATTCCGACGTCTACCACTACCGCACCTTCTTTTACCATATCGGCAGTCACAAAATGAGGTTTTCCCAAAGCGACGATCAGTATATCGGCTTGTAACGTCATTTCTTTTATATTTTGCGTACGGCTATGACAGATCGTCACCGTACAATCTGCATATTTATCTTTACGTGACATCAACACCGCCATCGGAGTACCTACGATATTGCTTCTCCCGATCACCACACAATGCTTCCCTTGAGTGGGTATTTCATAACGTTTCAGCAACTCTACGATTCCCGCGGGAGTTGCAGGCAGATAGGCAGGCAAACCGGTCACCATCTTGCCGACATTGCAGGGATGAAATCCATCCACATCTTTATCGGGATCGATAGCCATCAACACTTTATGCTCAGAGATATGACGAGGCAACGGCAACTGTACGATATAACCGTCTACGTCGGCATCCTGATTCAACTTATCGACGACAGCCAACAATTGTTCTTCGGTAATATCGGCCGAATACCTCATTTCGGTGCTCTTGAAACCGACCTCCTGGCAAGCCTTTACTTTGCTGGCCACATAAGTTTCACTCGCCGGATCGTTACCTACCAGAACGGCCACCAAATGAGGTGTTTTGGCTCCGGCTGCTTTCATCCGTTTTACTTCATCTGCCAACTCTTGTTTTACCTGAGCTGCAATTTTTTTCCCATCTATTAACTCCATTTCTTCTATTCACTTTTCGTTAATCACTTACAGTCGCTCAACGTCTCATGCCGGGCATTTTCCGCATCAGTTTACCACCACCGGACAACATCTTCATCATCTTCTTCGATTCTTCGAATTGTTTCAACAGACGGTTCACGTCCTGAACGGTCGTTCCACTACCTTCGGCAATTCGCTTACGGCGTGAACCGTTTATCAGGGCCGGATCCTCCCGTTCGGCAGCAGTCATGGAATAGATAATCGCTTCAACTCCTTTAAAGGCATCGTCGTCGATATCGATATCTTTCAGTGCTTTACCGACACCGGGAATCATGGAAGCCAGATCTTTGATATTTCCCATCTTTTTGATTTGCTGGATCTGACTCAGGAAATCATTAAAATTAAACTGATTGCGGGAAATTTTCTTTTGTAATTTTTTGGCTTCTTCGGCATCGAACTGTTCCTGAGCCTTTTCTACCAGGGACACGATATCTCCCATCCCCAGAATACGGTCGGCCATACGTTCGGGATGGAAGGCGTCCAAAGCTTCGAGTTTCTCTCCGGTTCCGACATACTTGATCGGTTTGTTCACTACCGTACGGATAGAAAGAGCGGCCCCCCCCCGGGTATCTCCATCCAGTTTGGTCAGAATCACTCCGTTGAAATCCAGCCGTTCGTTAAATTCGCGGGCAGTATTCACTGCATCCTGACCGGTCATCGCATCGACCACAAACAGGGTTTCATTCGGATGAATAGCCTCTTTGATTGCAGCGATCTCGTTCATCATCTGCTCGTCGATAGCCAAACGTCCTGCCGTATCGACAATCACCACATCATACCCCTTCGCTTTGGCTTGTTTAATGGCATCCAAAGCGATCCTTACCGGATCTTTGGTCGTCTCATCGCTATATACAGGCACCTGGATCTGTTCGCCCAAAACTTTCAACTGCTCGATAGCAGCGGGACGATAAACGTCACAAGCCACCAGCAAAGGTTTCTTCCCTTTTTTATTCTTCAATAAATTGGCAAACTTACCGGAAAAGGTCGTTTTACCGGAACCTTGCAAACCGGACATCAAAATAATCGCCGGATTACCTTTTATATCTACTTCGACATTCTTGCCCCCCATCAACTCAGCCAACTCATCGTGGACAATCTTCACCATCATTTGTCCCGGTTTGACAGCCGTGAGCACATTCATACCCAAAGCTTTCTCTTTCACCCGATTGGTGAAGTCCTTCGCTATTTTATAGTTGACGTCGGCATCTAACAAGGATCGGCGCACCTCCTTCAAGGTCTCCGCGACATTCAATTCTGTGATTTTTCCCTGCCCCTTTAATATCTTGAACGACCGTTCCAGTCTTTCCGATAAATTCTCAAACATATCTTATTCGCTTTATATTTAATGATTATTTTATCTTTTCCCAATATTT
The DNA here is from genome assembly GCF_000980295.1 of Odoribacter sp. N54.MGS-14. Classification (NCBI taxonomy): domain Bacteria; kingdom Pseudomonadati; phylum Bacteroidota; class Bacteroidia; order Bacteroidales; family Odoribacteraceae; genus Odoribacter; species Odoribacter sp. N54.MGS-14. Next base: position 5,376 of record NZ_LARL01000071.1, read on the forward strand.
TTCAACACCACAAATGTTTTATCGATCAAGGCATTATCAACCACCACCGTAAACTCGTTGGTAGAAGAGATGACTTCGGTCAGATTGATACCTTCCCAAGATAATTCTTTCATAATGGTATAATAAAAACCGGCCTGCATACTGTTCCCTTTCGGCAATTTCAGCGTCACCGAAGACAGACCGTTTTTTTTAAAGAGACACAACTCATCTTTAAAATAATCGGCGATCAATTCCTCCATCGTGTCGCTGATCACAAGATTGGTTTCGAAAACTCCCTGTACCATCGTATAAAAAATCTCATCGTTTTTCACCAGATTTTTCAATACTTCGATATGGCAATCCAATAGAGTAGGTGAATTTTTAAAAGTATAGTCACACAAACTACTCCTAAGAATAATATCCCCCATATTACTCAGCAACTTATTCAACTGCACCTGCTCCCGCACCTGCAAATAAGGCGCCAACCGATTCAAGGCCATCACAATAGCCCCGGTATTCACTCCCTTCTGCAACGCTCTCTCCACATCGGGCTGCAATTGCCGGGCAAGCGAAGAAACATTGATAATGCCCGCCGCTAAAGACTCCGACAGATAAGGCCGGTGTTTTACGATATCTTCTACAACATGAGAAATACTGACCATATAAAGTACATTTAAAAGATGAGCTGTTTAATTTTCAACAAAAATAGTATATTCTGAGCATTTAACCACCGATTTTTCTATTTTTTTCATAAGAAACGAAAGAAATGAATACAACCAGACAAACGCATAAAAATAACCGGTAAAATAGAAAAGCCAAAAAATCCGGCAGGATCACTCCTACCGGATTCACACAACATAAATTTGAAACTACACTTATCAACGCATCATTCTGCAATTGTACAAGGAAGTGACACGTTTGCCTTCATATCCTTTAAAAGATACCCGGATTTTATCTTTTCCCTCGGTAAATTTAGCAGGGATTACAATCGTATTTTCAACGAAGTTTCCATCTTCACCTTTAGGAGAGAACAATTCCAGACGTTCACCATCGATCAGGATTTCAAAGGTATCACGGCCACAATCCCCGCCCCAGAAAGTCATCATCATCTTCATGGGTTCCGTCCCGGATACTTTCATATCGAAATCAAAAAATCCGGTCGGATAAGCATACCGGTATTTTTTACCCCTGAAATCTCCGATACGGCTTTCCCCGGCACTCAGGTTATGATCCCGTTCGGGCTGCATTTCTCCCAGCACGATATAATCGACAGTCACCTTATTCAACTCTTCGATCCGCAATCTTTCTGCTTCGTATTCCGCCTGTTTTTGTTTCCATTCCCCGGGTGAGAATACATCCCAATACACCGTATAATACTGATCGTAGGTATTGTAAAAAGGAATCAACGTCACCTCTTTCGGATAACCCAAACCTTCGGTTTCAAAAGTCAACGGTTTACCGTTTACCGGGTGGATATACTTACATACCTGTTTGTCGGGTGAAACAAAAACCGGTACACCCCGGATCGGTTCTATCTCTTTCTCACCCAATGCACCTGCCAGTAAAGTCGGTCCGTAGAACACAGCCCGCCGGTCGGCATTATCCGGCATTTCCTTCGTATAAAGATTCATCGGTATATTCAATTCGATCCGGTCGCCTGCTTTCCATTTCCGTTCCAGCGTAATGAAAGATCCCGGTTTGGATGTTACTTTCTGCTTTGTACCGTTTACTTTCACCACGATCCCTTCTCCGGCCCACACCGGATAACGCAGATTCAAAGCCAAAGGCTGACGTTCCCCCTCGACCACTTTCAACGTCACCCGTCCATTCTCCGGATAAACGGTTTCCAGCCTCACTTTCAATCCCTTCTCTTTCCAGGTCAATACCGAGGGTATATAAAGATTGACAAACAGAGAACGGTCGTCGCTACCGTGACTGTAAATCGCCCCCCCATACTTGGAATGATTTTCAAAACCACTTCCCATACAACAGGTGAATGAATTGTATTTATCGCAAAAATCTTTCCGGGTTCCCATCGCCAGCGGCACAAAATAACAGGTCATTCCCGTTTCGGGATGCTGAGAAGCCAGGATGTGATTATACAATGCTTTCTCGTAAAAGTCGAGATACTTCGGATCTCCGGTCCATTCATACAGATGCCGGCTCAATTTCAGCATATTATAAGTATTACACGTCTCACAGGTAGAATGCGTCAGGCGATCGTTCAGTTTATCGGGTGTCGAAAGATATTCTCCCGAGCTATTTCCCCCGTTGGCATAACTGTGATGATTTACCATCGTTGTCCAGAAAAATTCGGCAATCCGTTCATCCTTTGAGTTTCCGGTCAACTCATACTGACGTGCACTACCGATGATCTTCGGAATCTGAGTATTCGAATGCAATCCGGGCAGGATATCTTTCCCTTCTGCCAACGGTTCCATCAATCGTCTGTGGTAAAATCGATACGAAGCGTCCAGGTATTTTTTATTTCCGGTCAGAGCATACACCTGGGCAAATGCCTCGTTCATACCCCCGAACTCACAATTCAGCATTGTCTGTACCTGTTCGTCCGTCAGTCCGGCAAGTACGTCCACCAGGTAATCAGCCAAATTCACCAGCACTTTTTTAGCAGTCTCGTTCCCAGCTAACAGATAAGCATCATTGAGTCCCATCATGGTTTTATGTTCGTTGTACCAGGGGACCCACAAGCCGTTCAAATCGAATCCGGCCGAACGGATAATCCCCTTTTTCACCTGTTTGAATACCCGGTCTCCCCCCGGCATGCCACCGATAAAACCGTTCACAAAATATTGCTGGCAACTATCCAGTTCGTGCACGATATAATCCACCCGTTGTTTGAAGCGTTCGTCTCCGGTAGAGGCATACTGTTGTGCCACAGCCGAAAGATAATGTCCCAGGGTATGCCCGGCTATCCCCATAGACTCCCAGCTTCCATAAGATTCTCCTTTCGGCTCGAGGCCTGCATTCTTCAGGAAATTCGATAACAACCGGTCCATATCCATTTCCAGCATCCATGCCGCATTCCGGTCCATAGCATTCTTAAAAGGGCTATCCAGCAAACGGACATCCTTCAAACCGAAATACTTCACCTTCGCCGGCACCACATTCCCGACAGCCAAGGCCGCACAATGTTCACAGGCTCGGCCTACCGACACAATCCCTATAACCAGTAACCATCCTATTATTAATTTTCTCATAACTTCCATTATTTTCAAATTCTACCTTTGCACCTCTTTACTCTGTTCCGAGTACAATCACATTCGCACTAAAAGGGCCTACTTTCACCTGTTTGGTATTTTTCAAACTTTTTTCCGACACTTTCACCACACTTTCCTGTCCCGGTGTATTATAAGCCATATCGTCGGGTCCGGTAAGGGTATAAATCGTCGCCACTCCGTTCAACCGGCATGTTTTTTCCTGATACTCAAACTGTCCACCCAGTATATCCAGCTCGAAAGTCACTTCTTCCCAGCCCGGATTTATAACAGATAAAGTCAATGCCTGATCGGAAGACCGGATAGCGGCAGCGACATCCAGGGGACGTAACTCTCCGTCCACTTTCACCGGAACGGTACCGAATTGTTCGCGATATAATTTCAACACCTCGCCGGTCGAAGCATAACAAGCATCCGTCGTCGTCGCTTTGATACAACCGATGACATTCACCGTTTGTGCATAATTGGCCATAAATACCATATCGCTTTGACGGAGGAACTCGTTCAGTCCGGCAGCAATCCCCAAAGCATCCCGTAAGAAATAACGGGTACCCAATTCGCCATAGATATGAGGGCCGTACCAATAATTCCATTCGTCCATACAAATACGGATATCTTTACCTTCCAAAGCGGGTATATCTTTCCGGTATCCCCGGTGTGCCTCGGCTATCCGGCGAATATTACGGGGAATTTGCAATACGTGTGTCATCAGTCCTCCGCCATGCCAGTCCTGACAATAAAAATGTTCGCTCACCAAATCCATACGGTCGGCACAATTAGCCAAAATCATTTCGTCCCACCGGCCCACTTCTCCGACAGCAATCAGGTGGATAGAAGAATCTACTTTCCACATCGCATCTGCAAAACTGTTATGTTTTTTCACAAAAGCCTCCGTACTCATAAAACCGAGTTGCCAATCCCCGAACATTTCATTCCCGACGGACCACCATTTCACCTTCCAGGGTTTTGCCTGTCCGTTTTGTTTCCGCCATTTACCCATCGGTGTATCCTCTGCACCGTTACAATATTCCACCTCATCGGCAGCTTCTTTTACCCCTCCCAAACCGGCATTTACAGCAATATAAGGCTCGGTATCCAACAATTCACACAATCGCATAAACTCATGAATCCCGACATCGTTCGATTCCACTCCTGTCCAGGCCGGATTTCTCCGGGGAGGCCGTTTATCCCGTTCACCGATCCCGTCATGCCAATCATAACCACTGACGAAATTACCTCCCGGCCAACGATATACCGGAGCTTTCAATCCTCTCAGCAAAGCCAGCACATCCGCCCGGAAGCCGTCGATATGATCATCCGGCATCAAAGAAGCCGTACCGATCCATAATCGTCCTTCTTTTTGCGGACAGATCGAAAAAGTAGCATCCTTTACTTTATGATCGAAAGCTGAAAAATGCACCGGATATTTACGATAAGTAGTCCCGACCTCCAAGGATAATTCCTGAATAAACGAACCGTAATTCAACATCACTTTTACCGGCATTTCGCGATCGGCTTTCATTACAATATATCCCGAACAGGAAATACCGGGCCGTAATCCCAGTTGCGTCTGTTTCAGCGCGATCCGTTTACCGTCGGATTTCAACACCGGAGTATGCCGTCCTGTATAGGGAGCCGTCTCGTCCATATATAAACCTTCTTCCGCTTTATCCGTGCCCGCAATCTGCCAGGGAGAACCTTTTTGCCCCGGAGCATACCAGAATTTCCGGTCCATCAACATTTCGGCCCAGATACCTCCATAAATACAATGCCCCATATGTTCTATAAATTGCCCATAAATATAAGGAGACATCTCCGCCTTTTGCTCTGCCGGATCAACTTTTATACTGGTTTCGATGACCTCCGTACCCAGACATTCGAACGAAAGATCGTCAAACCATACTTTCCCTTTTGCTTTTCCTTCTGTTCCCAGCAAACATGATACGGTGACACAATCGTTCGCTCCGGTCTCAAAATCACAACTGACCAAAGTCCAGTCTTGCGTACCGGTAAAATCAGGCAATTGTACCTCGACTCCCTGCAAGCGGAATCCGGCTCCCCCTTGCGGTTCGGCCACTACATTTTCACATTTGATCCACCCTTTGAAGCGATATTTCGACCACGGTTTGAGATTCACCCGGTTATTCCAGTATCCATTAGCCAAACCGTCGGCTGAAATACATAAACTCCGGGTACCGTCATGAGCCGTTGCATCATAGAAGTGTAAAACTTCTTTACTGGCAGGAGGAGCCTGCCAATAGAGCACTTCTGAAGAAACGACCTCTTCGGCAGAACCGTTCTTTATTTCTCCCCACTGTCCACCGGTCAAAGGTTGACGCTCTTTTGGGACAGAACATGCACAAAGCACCGCTATCCCGAATAAAACGATATTATTCTTCTTCATTTTCGATATTTATTGATGTATTTATGACAACTAATCTGCTCGTTCGTAGCCGGGAAAAACTCGCTCAAAATATCGTACAAACCGCGGTCATATGCCTTCAATTCCTTGCGGGTATTCACCTGGTTATGTTTTCCGTCCGGTTTAGGAACTTCAGCATTCACGTTAAACCAATCCTGTACTCCTTCGGCCCAATACTCTTCGATATTGGTCGCGGCATAGGTATCTTTCCACTTTCCGGCAGCCAAAGCGGCATCATAAGCTTTTTTCAGACGTTCGATTCTTTTGGCGGATTTCTACCAAAAGAATAATTGACAGACGATAATCGACAATTGACAATTACCTGAAAGTTTCGTTTCCATTAGAAAAAAATAAGAAAAGAAAAATGAGAATTAGAATAAAAATATAATCATTGATTATCAGACAAATAAAAAAGAAACCATAGGTTTGGAGATATATTGTCAAATGTCATTTGATAATTGTTAATTAACCAAGCGGCCTCAGGGTCCAGGAACTTTATAAACTTTATGGACTTTATAAACTTTCGACTGATTTAATCGAACGTTTATCTTTGATTACCCACTTGATCATTATCATCTATTTAATAAATAGTATAGAGAACGACGGTTTTGTTTTTAAATTTCTTTTACAAATGTGGCGGATATTTCGGAACATCTATAGCACAAACATCCGAAAAAATGAAAATATTGTACTTTTCGACAGATTTTCAGTTACTATTTTAACAAAAATATAACAAATCTACTGTACAATTTTTCCATAAGTGTCTTAAATACAACTATAAAACAAAAAGTAGAATTATTCTGTTACTAATTCGTCTCCGGTAATCGGAATTATCGACCCGGTCGCTTCTGTTGATCACCAAACACGAACACCGGAGACTCACGTTATCACTTTATGGAAAACGCACTGTGACCTAAAAAACATGAACTCCTACGAAACAGATGTTTTCTGCCTCCTTACATTAGGAATCATTTTAGAAATCAGTATTTTGTAGAAACAATCCGATCAAGTAACCCGGGAATCCGTACTCCGGTCAGGATTACCTGTCCTTTCTTCTAAATGGTGTCCAGGGCAGACATAAGGGGATAAAAAAGTCCCACAAATCGTTGAATTTGTGGGACTTGGCTGTTCATTGTCCGGTAGTGTCCGGTTAGTTCAGCGGAGAGAGAGGGATTCGAACCCCCGGACCTATGACAGTCAACGGTTTTCAAGACCGCCGCGATCGACCACTCTGCCACCTCTCCAATTCGGATGCAAATATAGGGTAAAAAACAGAATCTCAAAAATAATTTTCAGGAAAATAAAGGTAAAAACCGAACTATTTCATATTTTATCCATCCTGGCTTATAACCTTGAAGCTGCCCAGGCGTTTAACTTCAAAAAAAGGACATGATCATAACCACTCAAAATATTTTGCTGCTCGGTTCTATCTTGCTATTCATCAGCATCATGATCGGTAAAACAGGGATTAAACTCGGTATTCCTGTCTTATTGTTATTTCTGATTGTAGGGATGGGATTCGGGCGGGATGGTTTCGGAATTGAATTCGAAAATCCGGTAACAGCACAATTCATCGGAGTTATATCATTGAGTATTATCCTTTTCTCCGGCGGAATGGACACCAATATAACAGAAATCAAACCGGTGATCGGTCAAGGAATTACCTTGGCAACCTTGGGGGTACTTCTAACGACGGCATTTACAGGAGGTTTTGTCTATCTCCTCGCTTCCTGGGCATTCCCGGAAGCACAAGCACCCTTGTTAGGATGTTTATTACTAGCTGCCGTCATGTCATCCACCGACTCAGCCTCAGTATTCAATATATTACGTTCCAAAAACTTAAATCTAAAACACAACCTACGTCCCCTGCTTGAATTAGAAAGCGGGAGTAATGACCCTATGGCCTATATGCTGACCATCTTATTGATCCAAATCATTCAATCGGGAGAGTTCAGTTTCGGACAGGTGCTGCTTTCATTTTTCATCCAATTCAGTGTCGGAGGAATTGCCGGATATTTATTGGGACGCTGTGCTGTTTATACGTTAAACCATTTCAGAATCCTCAACCAATCCCTCTACCAGATTGTTCTTCTGACCTTTGTATTTTTCACTTTCTCTTTTACCGAGAAACTTCAGGGGAACGGTTATCTGGCGGTATATATTGCCGGACTGGTCGTCGGGAATCGCCGGATCGTATACAAAAAGAATATTACCAATTTTTTCGACAGTACAGCCTGGCTTTTCCAAATTATCATGTTTCTTACCCTAGGCTTACTGGTCAATCCGAAAGACCTGATCAGCATCTCCTGGCTCGGTCTGCTTATCGGTATCTTTATGATCATCTTCGCCCGTCCCGTCAGTGTCTTATTGTGTCTCCTGCCTTTCCGCAAGATGACTTTTAAAAGCCGGTTATATGTTTGTTGGGTCGGTCTACGCGGAGCTGTACCCATTATTTTCGCTACTTATCCCCTGATCGCCAACATACCGGGAGCCCATCAGATTTTCAATATTGTGTTCTTCATCACCCTACTTTCTCTATTGATTCAAGGAACCAGTGTCACCCATATTGCCAGACTTTTGGGCGTATCCATCAAAAATAAAAAAATGGCCAAGGAATTCGAAATGGAACTACCCGAGGAAGTGAAATCCGTATTTTCAGAAATCATAGTCACCCAGGATATGCTCATTCAAGGAGATCACCTGATCGATATCCCTCTCCCCGACAATACCCTGGTCGTTCTCGTCAAACGCTTCAATCATTTTTTTGTACCGAACGGATGTTCTCAGTTATTTCCAAACGATAAACTTCTGATTATCTCCGATAACGAAAAAGAGTTGAAACAAGTCTACAACACCCTGGGTATCGAAGAATTTACCATCACCAAAAACTAAACAGGCAACTCTATTTCACAAAAGCCCGTTGTTCAGTATATTTTACAGTTCCTTGTTTTTGCAAGTAGACAGCAATTGCATCGGTGATAAAGATATCGGTAACCTCCCCTCTTTTTACCAGCTCATTGGAAGAAGCCACATAATTGCTAAAGGCAATTTTGTATTTCTTTTGTTTATCTTTCAACCATTTTCCCCTGGCGTCATAAAATTTCACCTCGATCCCCTCTCCTTGCAAATTCCGGATGATCTCATATTTTCCACCTGAAATATAGTAATTGATATAGCGTTTCCCGGGATCTTTCCCTCTGTTATAATCTTTTAAGATAAAATCTTCCATCTTGTTCAGATTCCATTCATGAACAACGATATAATTGGAGAACGGTTCCATTTTATATATTTTTTCCATGGTAATCTCTCCTTTACGTAGTTCATTCAGCCGCACTCCTCCTTTGTTATAAAAAGCGAAATCACCTCCAACCGCATCACGCATGGCATCGGTCATCAATGAAGCGACATCCTCTTTCCGGGTCAGGTCTTCTGCTGCCTGTCCCATGATCTTTTTAAATTCCGGCCGGTTACTGATCTCTTCCACCAGCAAAGCAATTTCCTGATCGGGAGTTCCTATATCCTTCAAACTCACCAATTGATAAGATTTATCGACCAGTTTTTTACCTTTAAACCGAAGTGTAGTCACACCGGCATACTCCAGATTAGAACCGGCCTGACCGATCAAAACCCCATTCACCTTTTTCGGTTCACGAATGACCGTATGCGAATGCCCTCCGACAATCACCTCCAACTCAGGCATCACTAAAGCCAACAAAGAATCATTGGCAAACCCTAAATGAGTTAACCCGATCATCACGTCACATTCCTCCGCCACCCGTTTATATTCCGGAACAACGTCCTTGAAATAACGGAAAGAAATATCTTCCAGGTTAGCCGGATTAGTTGCAGGAAGATGATTCGCTCCGGTCTGAATCAAACTGAAAAAACAAAATTTCAGCCCGCCTCTCTCAATCATTTGATAAGCCGGCAGCTGCCCCAACTCACTCTTTTCAGAAAGCATATTAGCACAAACCACCGGAAAATTGGCTTCATGCAGCCTCTTTTTCAATATTTTTTGTCCATAATCGAAATCATGATTTCCCATCGTAACCACATCATACCCCACCTTATTCATCAGCCGGATCATCGGTTCCCCCCTCTCCAGAGCATGATCCACATAAGGATTACCCGAAAAACGATCGCCCGCATCAACCACAATCACTTCCCCTCCTTCTGTCTTTTTTTGCTGAATCAAAGTAGCCAACAGAGGAAAACGAGCCAGCTGTGCATGCATATCGTTAGTAGAAACGATCACGACCTTCCCCGGCGTTCCCGACTCATTTTTACAACAATATAGTGTTACCGCAAGCAGTAACACTATCCCCCATCTTCTCACAAAGTTCACAATAACTTTTCTTTTATCATTTTGCATATCCCACCGGATGATTGATCAAAGGCCGTTGAGTATCTTTCAATTTCAAACCACTCTTCAATTTTGCCTGATCCATAGAGGCTCTGGGGACTGTCACTAAGCCTGTGCCGGAACAAAACAAGGATATATTCTGGGAAACAATACCGGCATCCAGGGCAGGCATTAAAACCTCTCCGCCGAACTTACTCAAATCCGCCACCATTACCAAACATACCGGAGCAGTAGCGACAAAACCCTGTCCTCCCCCGACAGCCGGACGCAAATCTTCTTTAGTCACCGGTTCGAGGCTATTCGCTTTTGGATGATACAAATAAGCCCCTTCCTGCAAACACACATAAACATCGATTTCCTGCTTATTCATGGCCGTCGGAGACGTCCGTTTTCCTGATTCAGGCCGGTTAATACCGGCAGCAGCCCACAACAAGTCCGACAAATCCTGCAATTCCAATTTTTTATCAGCATATTCCCGGGTAGACTGACGTTTTTGTAAAGCAGTCATCACAGATAATCCCCGTTTAACATTCGGTTGATTCAACTTTATAGGTTTCAAATCCTGAGCCTGACTTCCCCCAAACAGGCCAACCAACAGCGAAAACAATAAGAACTTTTTCATGATACCTCCTTTTTTAATCATATATTGCCGCAAGTTAAACAATTTCCGGAAAAAATCAGTATTTAATAATTTTTTCCACCTTACTGTTGCAAGTTACAAATATCTCCTTTATATTTGCACCGCAATTACGGGATGTAGCTCAGCCCGGTAGAGTACACGTCTGGGGGGCGTGTTGTCGCAGGTTCAAATCCTGTCATCCCGACTACTGATTATCAAGAGGTTAGACCAAAAGTCCGACCTCTTTTTTATTGTGACGATTACATTTTGATTAGGAATATTCAGTAAATGTCCCTATAAAATACAATGGCATATGAAGATGCCCCAGTATAATCACTTCATATGTCAT
>NZ_LARL01000072.1:0-16226 GCF_000980295.1 Odoribacter sp. N54.MGS-14
ACAGGGAAGTATTACCGAAGGCTGGATGGTTTTACAAGAAAGAGAAGGCAAAACGGATTTCGATTTAATCATGAGTCCCTATTTCTCAAACCGGGTAGAAAATGACGAAATTTTACACAATGTATACGAGACAGTCAATGGAGAAGCCCTGACCGGACGTGGTGTTGTCATCGGCAGCTATTTTTGTATCGGAAGATATCAGAATGTGATTGTGCTTACCGATAAGGGCGGGGCCCGCCTGTCGGCCATCACTATGCAAAAAACATTTGATATGTCCACGTTGGTACTTGATCTATCATCCTGGAAACCGGAAAGTTACATTTTTTGGCAATATTACTGGAGCCCGGGAAGATTTGGCTACGATGCGATCGTGTCGAACGGTCGTTTTTATGAATACAGTGCGATCAGCAGCACGGGATTTACAACTTATACCGAACCGATCCTGAAAGACGGCTTGACTTATAAAGCATCGCCTTATGCCCCTAAATGGTTTGATTATTATCAGGGTATTCTTTATGATGAAATCGGCGGACGTTTTTTGGGAATCGAAGAAAATACATGGATTTTGAAAGAGTTAGCGGTTGCCACAGCACCACAACCCTTCGATTGGGGAAATATGCATGCAAGCCTCCGTTATATGGAGACAGGATACAATAATTACGAATACGGATTATTCGAGGATTGGGATACGAAAAAAATGACATTATGCGTTTTTAATTTTGACACAAAGCCCAATATCGGTGTGGGGAAATACCTGGCAGACAATTGTCCGGAACTGGAGAAAGCGAAATATTTTGCAGTAGGTTCACTCGGTCCTGTTTTTTTATATGCTACCGACCGGGATATTTACCGTTATGATTACAATGGAGCTAACACCGGTGAAAAACTTTATACTTTGGCCCAAACTGATGAAAAAATAACGGGAATGAAAATATTCAAACCTTGTATTGATCGTTTTATTACGAATCATCCCTATAACAATAAAGTGCTGATTCTTTCCACTTACAACGAGAGTAAGAAAGAAGGAAAAATTTATATGTACTATATCAATGAGGTGAACGGAATGATCGATATTGCTTCGGAAAAAGTATTCGAAGGTTTCGGAGAAATCCTGGATATGGAATATAATTACCCGAAATACGGTGCTTAAAATGAGCAGAGGTTTGAAAATAGTTTTTGTGCTTTCCTGCTGTTTTTTGTGGGAAGCACAAGCCTTTTCCCAGGTAAGAGTCCGCTTCGACGCTACTTTCGGCCAAGAGGAAATCCGGATCGGATTCCGGGAACAAGCTTATAAGGTAAAACTAGATGAATCAGGCGTAGGGAGGATTACTATTCCGGATTCTCTGGCTCCCGGTTATGCAGCTTTATACGGTCCGCGCAATGTTTATTCGTTTTATCTTGTACCGGGACAGCAGCAGGAAATTACTAAGCTGAACGGACAAGAGATTAAATTTACCGGAGCGGCTAAAGCGATCAATATCTATCTGAACAGTCCGTTTTTGAATAACCGGGATCCGGGATATGAAAAAGGGGAAGAAGAATTTTTAAAAGAATGGGCTCTGATGCCCGGCAGATTACAAGCACATCTTGATTCTTTACCTCTGCCGGCGGATTTTAAAAAATCGGAGCGTAAACGGCTTTATTATGTGGCTTGCCATTCATTATTGGACTATCCCCTTCTGCATGCCAGACTATTACGTCTGAAAAGTTATTCTCCGGGAGAAAGGTATTACCGGAAGGTATCGGAACTGCTTCAGGAGGATCCTTCAGCTCATGAATTCTGGGAATACCGCCAGTTTTTCAGGAATGGCATACAATTGTTGGGAGAAAAGAAAAAAACTGAAACAGGTAAACCATTGGATAAGTTAAAATGTGAACTGGATTATATATGTAATCACATTAAGGATGAAGAACTGGCAAGTTATTTAGTCGACGAAAGCATGTCCGGATATATCAGGTATTTCGGAACAGAAGGGATGGAAGCGTTTTTACCCCTTTATCGGGAAAAGGTAAAGGATGAGAAACAAAAAGCAGCATTTTTCCGGTCGTATGAACAATATACCCGCTTAGAAAAAGGTAGAAAAGCACCCCATTTTTCCCTTTTGGATAAAGACGGTAACCGGAAAAATTTATCTGACTGGCTGGGTAATTACGTTTATATCGATGTCTGGGCAACCTGGTGCGGACCGTGTTGCCGCGAACTCCCGGCATTTCATAAATTAAAAGAGGAGTTCAAGGATAAGCCTATCTGTTTTGTAAGTATCTCTATCGATGCGGATGAAGCTGCCTGGCGAGCCAAGATAGAAAAGGACAGCCTGGATGGTATCCAATTGAGGGTAAACGAAGAAGATACTTTTAAAAAGGATTATAAGATTTCATGGATTCCCCGTTTTCTATTGATAGATCGGGAGGGAAAAGTACTGGATGCCAATATGACACGTCCTTCGGATACAAAAACAATAGAAAAACTCACTGCTTTATTGTCCGATCGCTAACAGTCTGACAGGGAGGAAAAACAATTACGTTCCTCCCGGTCAGATCTTTTCCAGATCTCCTTTTGCTACCCATCCTTCATTGCCGTCTGCCATCCGGATATTGTACCAATCCCCCAATTGACCTATGACACGGACTTTCAGCCCTTCGTGAATCAAAAACAGGCTCGTACCGCTATTATCCGGCGCTCCTTTCACCGTCACACTCGGAGTTGTAATAATCGCATACTCTCTGTCGGTGACTTTCTTATCCTGCTGCATGGCAAAAAACATCGTCCCAACAGTCAGGCAAAAGGCTATAATCCCCACGACAAAACCAGTCTTTTTGATACCGACCGAAGGAGAATAGAAAAATAAAGCTGCCATCACCAAAAAGAGGATAAAGAGAGTAACCGAGATATATCCCCACTGATCGGCGGAAAAATAACCGACAAAACCTTTGTACCACCTCACCAGAAACAATTCGGGCAACACTTCGATTTTGTCTACGATAGCTTGCTGGGCCATTTTCAGATTATAACGGGCAGAAGCATCCGAGGGGTCTAATAATAAGGCCCGTTCATAATTCAATATGGCCTGCGTATTCTCTCCCAGTTTATAATAACAATTACCCAGATTATAATATAAGATAGCCGATTCCATGCCACTGGCCCTCAATTTCCGGTATATTTCAGCTGCTTCATTGTATTTTCCCTCCCGGTAAAATTCCTCTGCCTGTTTCTCCGATTGCGGATCAGTAGCGGCTAAAGCACACAAGCTTATCAGTAAAACCGGCAATATCAACAATGTCTTTTTCATAGTTTCTAATCTTTAATCACCGGATAGCTTTATCCAGCTTTGTAATCACATCAATACTATCTGTATATACTTTCCCCATTTCCTGATCGGAATTACTTCCGGGAGCATAACGGGCATATTCACAAGTATCCAATACAGCGATAAATTCCTTGATTCTGTCTTCCTCTACTCCTTTCGACTGGAGAATTTCACTGATATTATCCCGGTTCAATTCGGCACGGTCGATATTCAGTTTATAACTCATATATCCCCAAAGGGCTTTCAATACTTCATCGTAGAATTGCTCTGCATTGTGATTTTTCATCGCGCTGGCAGCCACTTTGAGGCGTTTGCGGGCCATCTTGTTGGCCGCTTTATTCTTCACCCGGACTATATCAGCATTCGCTTTGATTCTCCGGCGATTCAAGACTGCACCGACAATAAACAGTACGAACGGAATCAATAAAGCCAGCCAGTATAAGGTAGTTCCGAAGAAACGTACCCCGGCAGCCTTCAGGTTCAATCCCTCCGTTTTCAGGTAACGGATATCTTCACCCACTTTACGGACATCTTCTTTCTTGAACGACTTCACCTGATTACCGGTCGAAGTTTCCACCTGCCCTTTATCGGCTCCTTTTCTGACATGGATATTGTATTCAGCCCCCGCAATGGTCTTGTAAGTGTTCGATTGTGAATCGAAATAAGAAAACCGAATGGCCGGAATCTTATAGTCTCCGGAATAACGGGGGATGATCAGGTATTCAAAAGAAACACTACCCGCCATGCCATTTTCCGTAATATTCAGATCTCTGGATTCTTTCGGATCATACACTTCGAAATCCAGGGGGAAATTAATCGTCGGTGCTTTTAATAACTTCAGGTTGCCCGTTCCGCGGAAAGTCACTTTATAAGTGATCGCATCATTGGCATTCACCGTATCCGCCGAAAGGGAGGTAGCCATCGTTACATTCCCTACCGTTCCGCCAAAACCGGCAGGTTTCCCAAGCTGAGGAAGTTCTTTCACCTGAATAGTGACCGGTTTACTTCTCCGCATCGCCCGGACATCTTTGTAATTACCGAAAAACTCGTCGAAGAAACTACGGCCTCCGTTAGCTAAACGCTGACGGACAATACATTCCAACTCGAAAGGCTCGATCGTAATCTCTCCGGTATGTTGCGGATACAACAATACTTTCCGGATAGTTCCGACATTGTAAATCTGCCCGTCCACCGCTTCCCGAACCAATTCGATACGTTGCGGCGTGGGTACTTCTTCGGCCAGAAATCCGTTGAAATCCGGAAATTTAGTTCTGCCCAGATTGACCAGATCGACCTTTGTATACACTTTAATCGTAGCCATCAGACTTTCTCCCATATACAGGCTACGCCGACTGACCTCGACTTTAACGAACAGGTTATTGTCATTGACCGTAGCATTGGCATCCGGCTGCACCGGCCGGTTTGTCGCCGCCTGATTACCGTTTGAATTACGACTACCTTCGACGACCTCTATTTTCAGAGCATTGGATGTATATTCTTTTCCATCGATAATCACTGTCGCTCCGGGAATCTGAAAAGTACCTTTTTTAGTTCCTTCCAAAATATAGGTATAGGAGAAAGTGACATTCTGCGTCATTTTCCCATTGATATTCGATGAATAAAAAGATTGTCCTACGGAAGGTCCCATCAGCAGGTCGAATCCTTCCAGGGTAGGCACTTTAAGATTGTCCCCTTCTTTATTCAGGGTATATTCCAACTTAAACTGCTCACCGACGGCAACTACAGAAGGAGCAGAAGCCTTGAATTCTACATTTTGGGCGTAAGCCAGTGAAGTGAAAAATAACAATATGATTAATCCGATTTGTCTCATTGCCATATTTATTTAAGCCGCAAAATTACCAATCTTTTTCGATTTTCATTTTCTTTGCTTTCTGTTCCTGTGCTTTTTGTTTCTGCACTTTTTCCTGAACATTCTTTTCATCGTTCTGCAAAGCCTCTAACAAACGTTCCGCATCCTCCTTAGAAATCTTACCCTGCTGTTGCTGAGGGTGTTGTTGTTGCTGGTCTTTATTCTGATCATTTTTATTCTGCTGGTCTTTATTCTGATCTTGACGGTCTTTATTTTGCTGGTCTTTGTTCTGATCTTGCTGATCCTTATTTTGTTGATCTTTGTTCTGATCTTGACGGTCTTTATTCTGATCCTGTTGATCTTTATTCTGATCTTGCTGATCCTGGTTTTGGTCCTTATTTTGGTCTTGATTATCCTTGTTCTGATCTTTGTTTTGATCTTTATTCTGGTCCTTGTTCTGATCCTGATTCTGTTGATCCTGTTGTTGTTTATGGCGTGCAAATTCCAGGTTATATTTCGTTTGTTCAGAAGCCGGACGATTCCTTAATGAGTTTTTATACGCTTCGATGCTCTCGTCGGTTTTCTCCATCGCTAACAAAGTATTCCCGATATTATGATAAATTTCGCCCAACCGTTCTTTATCGGTTTCTTGTTTTGCCAAAGCAGAAAACTGTTCCAGAGCTTCATCGTACTTTTTCTGCTTATATAAAGCATCGGCCATATTAAAAGCCGCTTCAAATGAATTCGCCTTTTTATCGGCAGCTTTACGATATTCCACCTCAGCCTTTTCGAAATCCTGTTTTTCGAATAATTCGTTTCCTTCCCGGATAAATTTCCGTTCTTGCTGAGCAATAGCGGGCCATGCAGCCAACAAGGTCACCACCGTTATTATCATAGACTTTATCATAACATTCATCATTTTTCGTACATTATTATCGTCAATCCGATTCTCTGTCTTTTCTTTTAGCGTTTGAAAAGATTGATCTTCATAAAATGTTTATTCTTTCTGCCCAGAATCATAAACTCCACAAAGATGAAAAACAACCCCACCAACAGGAAGTACTGGTACTTCTCGGCATAATCACTATATACCCGCTCTTCAAGCAAGCTTTTCTCCATACGATTGACTTCGTCCAGGAGCCGGTTGAGTCCGACTTCGGTATTGCTGGCCCGGATATACAGCCCCTCTCCGGCTTTAGCTATATCCTGCAAAGTTTGTTCGTCCAGTTTGGAGATGACTACATTCCCCTGTGCGTCCTGCATAAATTGTCCGGGTTTTCCTTTCTCCGGGATCGGAGCACCCTGTTCCAATCCCATCCCTATGGTATGGATTACGATTCCTTTTTCATGGGCTTGCTTAGCAGCCGCAACCGCATCATCCTGATGGTTTTCTCCGTCCGTAATGACAATAATCGCTTTGGACGTCTCGGTTTCCGGTGTAAACGACCGGGCGGCCAGATCGATCGCACTCCCGATAGCCGTCCCCTGTACCGGTACGATATCCGTACTGATATTCGACAGGAAAAGCTTGGCCGAAGAATAATCGGTAGTAATAGGTAATTGCACATAAGCATCCCCCGCAAATACAATCAAACCGATCTTATCGTTCGATAATTTCTCTACCATCCGGGAAATGGCCATCTTAGCTTTTTCCAACCGACTGGGTTTGATATCCTGGGCCATCATCGAATTGGAAACGTCGAGAGCGATCATCAACTCTACACCTTTTTTCTTCACCTGCTGCAGTTTCGAACCGAACTGAGGGCCTGCCACTCCGACAATGACAAACAATAAGGCCAGCATCAGCATAACGAACTTCCACGTGCCCCGCTTGAACGATAAAAGAGGCATCAAAGGCCCGAGTAATTCCGGATTACCGAATTCTGCTATCGCCTTCTTTTTTCGTCGGATCATCACCACATAAAAAACAATCAACAGTGGGATAACAATCAAGAGATATAATAATTCAGGATGTGCAAATCTAAACATAGCCAAATAATTTTACGGTATTTTCCTTAAAAGAGTATACTTCAGAACTGCCTGTGCAATCAGTAAACACATACCCAGCAAACCGAAAATAAAATACTGTTCATTCTTTTTACTGAAATGTTTCACTTCTATCTTACTTTTCTCCAACTGATCGATCTCGGAATAGATCTGCTGTAATTTATCGTTATCCGTCGCCCGGAAATATTTACCGCCGGTCACGTTAGCAATCTGTTGTAATACCCCTTCGTCGATTTCCACAGGCATATTCTGCAATTGCACGCCGAAGGGAGTGGGAACAGGATAAGGAGCTTCGCCATAGGTTCCGACTCCGATCGTATATACCCGGATACCGAAAGCTTTAGCTAATTCGGCAGCCGTGACAGGTGCTATCGCTCCCTGATTATTGATACCGTCTGTCAACAAAATCACCACTTTCGATTTACCGGGGCTATCTTTCAACCGGTTGACCGCATTAGCCAAACCCAGACCGATCGCCGTTCCATCCTGGATCATACCGCTTTTCACCTCCCGGAGTAGATTGACCAATACAGCCTGATCGGTAGTCAACGGACACTGAGTAAAGCTCTCGCCGGCAAAAACCACCAATCCGATTTTATCCTGAGGACGTTCGAGGATAAATTTCGTAGCCACCTCTTTAGCCGCCTCTAAACGGTCGGGCGTAAAGTCACGGGCCAGCATACTCGTGGAGACGTCCAGAGCCAGTGCGATATCGATACCTTCACTGGTATAAGTTTGCCAGCTATTACTGGACTGCGGACGAGCCAAGGCCGTCACCAATAAGATAATGGCAAGCAATTCCAATACGAACAAAACATGCCGCCACCAGATCCGGCCGGAATGTTTGATCCCCTTAAACGCCTGTAATGAAGAAAACTGTAAATCAGCATGCGATTTTTTTTCCTTCAGGATATACCAGACGATCATTGGTACTAAAAGTATCAATAACAGGAAATATTTCGGGTTTGCAAATTCGAATCCAAACATTTTATTTCAGTTTACAAATTAACTCATACACTCTTTTCAAAGTGCCTGATCGCCTCATTTATCTTTTACGTCTTCGGGAGTTTCGCTTTTTTCAGCTTCTTTTCGCTGTCGTTCTTCTTCCTGACGTTTTCTTTCTTCTTCCTGTTTCTGCTGCTGAGCAATTTCAGCCTCTACCCGTTGGTGAGTGTTATTGACAAATTCGTAAGCGGCATCCAGATAACGGGAATTTTCATCCTGCAAGGGAGTAAACTTAGCGAATTTCACATAATCGGCCGTCGTCAACATCTCTGCTATTCTCTCCCGTTCTTTGGCTTCTACCTCTTTACAATTTACCAAGGCCTGCATTGTTTCGGAGGAGGTCTGTTCCATGGCAGGTATAGCGAACTCTCCGTCAAGGTATTGGCGTACGGTATCCGTCAATCGGGTATAATATTCCTTTTCTTTTCCGGTCTGCCAAAGCTTATTGCCCTTGATTTCATCCAAGGAACGGATAGCCATGACATAAGGCGGAATCTCTTCTTTCTTCGGCGTAAACAAGGGTTTGTTCTTCCGCCTCCGGTCCCAATACAGCCAGAAGATCAGAATAAGGGCAATCCCTAACAAAACCCACAACAGATAAGGCAAAATCTCGGCAAAAGTCCAGGGGGCGGCATAAGGCATAACGATATCGTAATTCCCCTTTTGCGGATCTACCTGGAAAGTATTCACCACCAATCCTACGGGATCGGTCCGAACAATATTATTATATTCCTGACTTTCGATCGTAATGGGCTGAGGAGGCACAACATATACTCCTGTATCGAAAGCAGTGACGACATATTTTTCCTCCAAAAGCCATCTTCCATCCTTTTCTTTTACAGAATCCCGTACAGGACCGGAGATAATCTCCAATCCATGAACAACCGTATCCTGTAACCGAGGGAACACAATCCGGACTCCCGGGTCTACCTTCGCTTTAAAAGTAAGATGTTGTTGATCTCCAATCATCATATAATTGGTGTCAAGCGCCACCCCATATTCTACATGCTGAGCTTTCAGGGTCGCCACCCCTAAAAACAAGCACAGATATAATAATATTTGTTTCAAAACACTCCTCATAGTTACGATCTTTGATCAAAATCCATAATAATTAAGCCCTTTTCTTAAACAAAGTGATTAAAGCCCTGACGTAGTCTTCGTCGGAACGGATATTAGCGACATCGACTCCCGAACGTTTGAAGATTGCATCCAGTTCCTTTTCGCGGACAAAAGCATATTTTTCATACGCTTCCCTCAGCTTTTTATCGGAAGTATCCACCCACATCTGTTCTCCGGTTTCGGCATCCCTCAGGTACATCATCCCGACCGGAGGCAATTGATTTTCCCGGGGGTCGTATACCCTCAGGGCGACAACATCGTGTTTCCGGTTAGCGATAGCCAAAGCATGGGCAAAATCGTGCTCGTCGATAAAATCGGAAATAACAAAACAGGTACACCGTTTCTTGATCGAATTGGTCATATATTCCAATGCCTGTTCGATATCGGTCTGTTTATCTTCCGGATAGAAATCGATCAGTTCGCGAATAATATGCAAGATATGTGTTCTTCCCTTCTTCGGAGGAATAAATTTCTCGATCTTATCCGAGAAGAAAATCACCCCGATCTTATCGTTATTCTGGATTGCAGAAAAAGCAAGCACTGCAGCAATTTCGGTAATCTGGTTTTTCTTCAGTTTCGAAATAGTCCCGAAATTACGGGAGGCACTGACATCGATCATCAACATGACCGTCAACTCCCGTTCTTCCTCGAAGATCTTCACATAAGGACGGTTGTGGCGGGCAGTCACATTCCAGTCGATATTCCGGATATCGTCGCCGTACTGATATTCTCTTACCTCACTGAAAGTCATACCTCTCCCCTTAAAGGCAGAATGATATTCGCCGGCAAAAATATTTTTGGACAAGCCCCGGGTTTTAATCTCTATCTTCCGGACCCGCTTTAACAATTCAGAAGTTTCCATATCTAAAAGTAAAAGGTTAAAAGTAAAAGGTTAAAAACGACCTTCCGACTATGGAACCTCTACGGCATTCAGGATCTCGTTGATAATATCCTCACTGGTAATGTTATTGGCTTCAGCCTCATAAGTCAGGCCGATACGGTGACGCAAAACATCATGACATACCGCCCGTACATCTTCGGGGATGACATAACCACGACGTTTGATGAAAGCGTACGCTTTGGCAGCCTTGGCCAAACTGATGCTGGCACGCGGCGAACCTCCGTAAGCGATCATGCTGACAAACTTGTCGAGCCCGGCTTCCTGCGGAAAACGGGTGGCAAAAACAATATCGATGATGTATTTTTCAATTTTCTCATCCATGTATACATCCTTCACTACTTCACGGGCACGAATGATATCTTCGGGTTTCAGAATAGTAGATGCCTTAGGGAAGGCTTTCTCCATATTCTGACGAACGATCAGCTTTTCTTCTTCTTTTTTGGGGTAATCGATCACTACTTTCAGCATAAAACGGTCGACCTGGGCTTCAGGTAACGGATAGGTACCTTCCTGTTCGATCGGATTCTGGGTGGCCATAACCAGGAAAGGCTCGGGCAAACGATAGGTCATATCTCCGATCGTCACCTGACGTTCCTGCATCGCTTCCAATAAAGCAGACTGTACTTTTGCCGGAGCACGGTTGATTTCATCCGCCAGAATGAAGTTCGCAAAAATCGGTCCTTGTTTTACCACAAACTCTTCTCTCTTCTGAGAATAAATCATCGTACCGATCACATCGGCAGGCAAAAGATCGGGGGTAAACTGAATACGACTGAATTTCGCATCAATCGTAGTTGCCAGCGTATTGATGGCCAAGGTTTTTGCCAGGCCGGGAACACCTTCCAATAAAATGTGCCCGTTGGAAAGCATCCCGATCAGAAGTCCTTCAACCAAATGTTTCTGACCAACGATGACTTTGTTCATCTCCATGTTGATCATGTCCACAAAAGAGCTTTCCTGCTGTATGCGTTCATTCAATGCTTTGATATCAACAGTATCCATAGATTCAAATTTAAAGTTGTTATATCTTATAAAATTCTATTACGAACCAGAAAAAAATGTGTTACTTTCAAGCCCACATTTCTATCGAATCTCTATTTTTGTCAAATGTTAAAATTTTGAGTACTCCAAAATTAGTCAATCTAAGTTCAAATGTTAAATCCCTAGCCTTAAAAAAAGTTAACCCTCCGTTTAAGGTTTTGCAAAAAAAATATCAGGCTATCCGTCGACCCTGATATTTACACCTTCTTATTTCTTCTTATTCCCTTTAACACGCTGCCTGAGTAAATCACGTCCCCGGGAAATGAATATATAAATAGTGAATACAAAAATCAAACAACGTAAAATAAACCCAGCATTCAGTACCGGCTCAGCTCCCTTAAAATCACGGATTAACCAGGGAAGCATATAAATCAGTAAACCTCCTAACACAATCACCTGAATCAGAATAAAGTAACACCTCCGGCTTTTCGCCGGCAAGGGGACCGCTTCATCTGCAATACTCCGATCTGCCTCCGTTCTTTCCGTCCGCTCCCTGAGCTGCTGCCAAAACCGTACCCCCAATAAGAGTATGAACACACAAAATGCTATAAATATAAGTGTATCTCTATCCATCGTTTATTTCAGATTAAACTTCTTTTAGCTACAGAGATTTCAAGTTATAAAAGTGCCAGCCCCCCCCCCGGAAAGGGCCGTAAACAAAACGAGGCACTCCCCCTATGCCTGCAAATGTAGGATAAATAGTCGAAAGTTCATAAAAACAAAATGAAATCCAGACTTTAGAAGTGGAGAATTTCCTCATAATTATGGAGAATATTTCCGATTCAGTCGAGACTAAATCTTTGGGATTTTCTGTTTAACGTTTTTTGCTGAAAAATCAGACTCAGGCAACAGTGTTTTTTCAAAGCAGAGCCTAAGGCCCTCCCTACAGGCACGAAGCAAGCCTCGACAAACGGAAAGTTTCTTCACTTTCAAAGCCTAAATCAAACTGGTTTATACTCACTTCGACTCTGATCAGCTTCATCCTTTCAAGTCCCTTGACCAGCATCCCCCCCCCCTTTTAATCGGTAAACTTTCGGTTCAGAGTTGAATAATTAATTCCGGACCTAGTTTCGCTAATAATCAGCTTCGAAGCCACCCTATATCCAATTTACAGGCTGCACCTGCTAATCCGATACCCCGGTTGCAACGCAAGTATTCCTGACAAAATCGAACTTAATCGGCTGTTCGTTCCGAGATACAAATATTAATGGCATTCATACCTCTTTTACCACGCTCCAAGTCGAAAATAACGATGGCATTTTCTACAAGTTCGGAAAGAGCGTTGCTCACATGAAAAAAATATTTTTCAGTTCCTGACAGATCCTTAATAAAACCATACCCCTTCGAAACATTAAAATACTCTACCCGCCCTTTACGGACCTCAGGAGATTCTTGTCTGGGAGTCGAGATCACAATTTCTTCATGGTTTATCTCTTCCTTTTTATGATTCGTTTCCGGAGGTGTCGAAGTAATCCGGCCATTTTCATCGACATAGGCTATCATATCTTCAAAACTATTCGTATTACCGGATAGTTTTCTTTCTTCTTTCCGGTTTTGTTTTTCTAATCTCCGGGCTTGTTTTTTCTTCTCGTTTTCTTTCTTACTGAATGTCTGTGGTCTTGCCATTTAACTGTATGAATTGTTTATAAATAAAAAATAAAATTTATCACCTAATCGAATCGTAAGATTATTCCGACACCTATTCGTCTCCGGTGTTCGTGTTTGAAGACCATCGGAGTTCTGCCGAGTATCATCATGCTTTTTCTGAACGACCGACTGATAGTGTCTGAGAGAAACGTAATGTAAAGTTTTTGCGCAGCAAGGAGTTCCACCGGGCAGGAGAAAAACCGATGAAATCGACAAAAGCCTTAACGGAGCGGTCCAGACGAACCGGTCTGACGACACAGCAACCGAAATCGGAATAGAAAAACTAAATCCCAGGAATTTTCCATCTACTCAGGCCGAAACTTCAGCCCTGCAGAGTTTTTTTCCGGTCAATTTCTGGATATTATCTACTAGTTTTCGTTCTTCCTGAGAACAAAA
Source organism: Odoribacter sp. N54.MGS-14 (assembly GCF_000980295.1). NCBI lineage: Bacteria > Pseudomonadati > Bacteroidota > Bacteroidia > Bacteroidales > Odoribacteraceae > Odoribacter > Odoribacter sp. N54.MGS-14. Next base: position 13,235 of record NZ_LARL01000072.1, read on the forward strand.
TGTAAAGGCCGTTCCTGCATTCCCAGCCCTTCCGGTCCGTCCGATGCGATGTACATAAGTTTCAGGGACATCAGGCAGATCATAATTGATCACTAACGGCAACTCATTGATATCGATACCCCGGGCCGCAATATCGGTAGCCACCATCACCCGGGTCTTTCCTGATTTAAAATTTCCTAAAGCCGACTGACGGGCAGCTTGACTCTTGTTTCCGTGAATAGCCTGACTTCCGATTCCGGCTTTGCCCAATACCCGGACAATCCGGTCGGCATTATGTTTCGTACGGGAGAAAACCAATACCGATTGATTTTCAGCTTTCCGTAAAAGGGATATCAATAAACGTCCTTTCTCGGCTTTCTCGACGAAATAAACGAACTGTTCGATAGCATCGACAGTCGGAGATTCAGGAGTAATGGTGATTTTCACAGGATTTTTCAATAAAGCAGAAGCCAGCGTAACAATCGAATCGGGCATCGTCGCCGAAAAAAACAAGGTCTGTTTTTCTTTCGGAAGCTTCGGTAATATCCGCTTAATATCGTGAATAAACCCCATATCGAGCATACGGTCCGCTTCGTCGAGCACGAAATATTTCACCTGATCCAGGCTGAGAAACCCCTGACTCATCAAGTCGAGCAAACGCCCCGGAGTCGCAACCAGAATATCGATACCTTTTTGCAACATAGTAACCTGCGGACGTTGGTTTACTCCTCCAAACATCACACCATGACGAACCGGGGTATACCTGGCATACTCGTCTAAACATTCACTGATTTGTAAGGCCAGTTCGCGGGTCGGCGTCAGGATCAAAGCTTTGACTCCCTTGCGTTTCGTTATAATCGGATCTGCCTGTAAAAGCTGGATGATAGGAATAGCGAACGAAGCCGTTTTTCCGGTTCCTGTCTGTGCACATCCCAATATATCTTTTCGGGACAAGGCTACAGGGATTGCTTGCTGCTGAATCGGTGTCGGCCTGTTATATCCTTTTTCCTCAATAGCCTTTAAAATCGGCTGGATTATATTTAATTCTTTAAATGTCATATATTATTATTTTGCTGTACGTCAAAACAGCATTTATTTTCACTATTTAATTTTCTCTGCTGTATCGGATCTATATAGAACATACAACAGAAATGCCGGGGTAACATTAATATGTTTTAATGGGGCAGAAAGGTCATCCGAATAAATAGGCTGGGAAAAAACGTTTTAACAAACGATCAGCCTTATTGAATAACTAGTTAAACTTTCAACACTCATTTCTCAAAGGAAAAAGAACAAAAAAGTTTAATAAATCTGTTTCAGAAACGGAACACTTCAGGACTGAAAACTCCTGATCTCACATCGAAAAGAAAGAATAAATCGAACTTCATTGTTGAGTGTTATAAGACACCCGAAATAAAACTTATAGAAGAGGTTAGCTGGAAAGCCGAATAGTTGATTTTTCAGCCAACCCCTTATCTGATCACCTGATCAATATCGCCTGGAATTACTGTTTCTGTCACGATATCCACCGTTAGACTGTCTTTCAGTGCGAGGACGTGCAATACTTACCGCAATCACTTTATGGTCATATTCTGCACCATTCAATTCATCGATCGCTTTTTGTCCTTCTGTATCGTTAGTCATCTCGACAAATCCGAATCCTCTGGATCTTCCGGTTTCTCTGTCCGAAATAATTTTTGCAGAAGAAATTTCTCCATACTCTGAAAATAATTCGTTTAAGTCTGCATCGGTCGTGCCATAGCTTAAACCTGAAATGTAAATGTTCATTTGAAATTAAAATAAAATTAATACTAATTAGAGAGCAGGATAATTAAAGAAGAGACTTACTTATTTTGAAGAAGAACTTTGACGATAACGATTCATAAACTCTAACTGTCCACAAAGGTAATGCAATAAATCGGATAAACAACCTTTTGTTCCTTATTTATGAACCAACCGGTGAAAATTATGCTTTATTAACGATCACGGGGACGGGGCAATTGTGCGAAAGTTTCGCACAATTGCCCCGTCCCCGTGATTACCGTGATTATTCAATCGCTTCGATAGCTTTGAATCGTCCGGTGTTCCAGTTTGTAGCGGTCTTATAGTCCCCGATCGCTTCTGCCGGAACTTTCAGCACCATTTCCGTTTGGGACGGATATATCTTAGCGCTTAGCGTAGGCGGAACCGTTGCCCGGCAGATCACGGTCTTTGCCGCGCCCCAATAGAAAGAATTATTAGCTATTTTCGTCACAGTGGCGGACAAATCGATAGTTTCGACAGGACACCCACTGAATGCTGTCGTCCGTATCGTAACGGCCACCGTCAGCCGAACAATCGGCCCAGAAGACAAAGTCGTAAGTTTGCTGAGCCACCAGACGCAGAGTGAACGTAGCGGCATTATTCGTTACAGTCGCAGTCTGTTGCTCCCCGTAGGGCTGACCGTTCCGGTAGATTTGAAACAGACAGCGGTCGACCTGAGAACCGTTGCCGAAGTCCGCCGCCATGGCACGAGTCTGCAGTTCTTGCGGAATAGTAACAGTAATTGCCTGGGTGCATACCCCACCGGGATCGGAAAGAGATTCCTCCTTCTGACATGCGGTAAGGATCATTGCAAGCCCCGCCGCCAACAGGAATACTTTTTTCATAAAATATTGATTTAATGCCATTTACACCTCTCACTAACTTTTTAGAAGTAAAGCTGTAAATCAACGGTTTGTAATTTATTTTGAAAGAACTTGTTTCATCTTTTCCTTTGTATCCGCAGGAGCGGTCAGGCTCCTACGGATGGTACATGTTATCCGGAAAATATTTCCGGACCTTTTTAACGGTCAGTAACCGATTGGTGTCGTATCCTGCCTTTCGCTATTCGGCTACGACCTCCCATTTTAAACCGGCGGGATCATCTTCGATCGCCTGCCACTTGTAGCTCTCAACCGGTTCATAAATAGCCTTAGTCACATGATTATAAGCTTTACCGCTGAATTTGCCTCCTCTAAGAATCACATTTCCG
>NZ_LARL01000073.1:0-15983 GCF_000980295.1 Odoribacter sp. N54.MGS-14
AAGTCGGTGAAACATACTCATTTACCGGTAATCAAGAACTGACATTGGCACAGCCCATCGATAAATGTGGTGTAATTGTAGAAGGTACAATCGGTAACGGAAAGACAAAGATTGACTTAGATATTGATGTTGCTGCACTGGGCCAGAAAGTAGAGGTAGAATTTAATGGTACGAAACTAAAGGGAGATGAGAACTCTGAGGCGAAAATTCTGACATTTACTATTGATAACCCAATCATCCTCGAACAACCGGTAATCGATGAAACAACTCATACAATTACTTTTAAAGTAAGTGATGAAGCCACAAAAGAGGATTTGAGTGCACTGAAACCTCAATTTACCATATCTGAGAAAGCTACGGTATCTCCGGTAAGCGGTGTTGCACAAAATTTCTCGGATGGTAAGACTGTTACTTATACTGTAATCGCTGAAAACGGAACGACTGTTGAATATTCGGTTTCCATCTCGATGAAAGGACAGATTTTCGGCTTTGAGGACTGGGTTGCCGGAGTAGAAGGTCAAGAACCTGATATGACCTTCTATGAACCGGTAGGTTGGGCAAGCAGTAATACAGGTGCTCATTTTCTGAAAGCTTTTAGTTTGGCAGATAGTTATGTGGTGATGGAAACTAACGATGCCCATTCTGGAGAAAAGGCAGCTTTGATTAAGTCTATTGATACAAAAGGACAAGATTTATACCTTGCCAAAGCTCCTAAGGTTACTACCGGCACTTTATTCCTGGGTAAGTTTATAACAGATATAGCAAACACCCTTAATAGTACTAAATTTGGTATCCCTTATTCCAATAAGCCTATCTCCGTAAAAGGATGGTATAAGTACACACCAGGCGAAAAATTTTATGTGTGCGAAGCTCCTTATAGTGATAATTGTCATAATTCCACTTTGGATGAAAGCAAGCAAGACCAGTTTTCTATCAATGCGGTTCTTTATACTACAGATGAGTATGATACCGAGGAATGGAGCGATTGCCTGACAGGTGTTCCTAACGATAATGACAACAACATTCTTGAATCAAGCCGTGTGGCAGCCATTGCAACCATTTCCGGCGGTGCACAAGCAGAATGGAAAGAGTTTGAAATCAGGTTCGAATACAAAAAAGAGTTTGACCCGAATCAGAAATATCGTTTGTCAATAGCTTTCACTTCAAGCAAGGATGGTGACAAGTTTTGGGGAGCTCCGGGAAGTGAACTGATTGTGGATGATATTGAATTAGTCGTAGAATAAAAGCTTGCACAAGCTTACATAAAAAGACGGTGTATCAATAATTTATATTTTGTTACACCGTCTTACAATAAAAAAAGAATTTCAAAAAATAGAATTATTAATATCCGTCGTAAACCGCTCCAAAGTTTCCATACCGATAAGTGAATTTCCATGCCGGTTCAATTCGGGACTCCACACCGTAATGGCTAAATTACCCGGAATATAGGCAGCCACTCCTCCCCCGACTCCACTTTTCCCAGGTAGTCCTGCCCGAAAAGCAAAATCTCCCGATTCGTCGTAGAAACCACAAGTCAACATTAAGGCCCCCAGACGTTTGGATTGACTGACCGTCAGAATTTTTTCCTGATTAAAAGGATTCACTCCATGGTTTGCTAAAAATAAAAAAGCTCTGGTCAGCTCCTTGCAATTCATAGCAATGGCGCATTGATGGCAGTATACATCCACCACATCTTCCACATCATTTTCCATATTACCGAAGCTTTTCATCAGATAGCCCAAAGCCATGTTCCGGTCCGCATGTTCACGTTCCGAGCGGGCAATGTGTTTATCATAGTAGATATCGTCATTGCCACATATACTTCTGACAAATTGGAGAATAGCATCTTTAGGCTGTTCATAAAGACTCATCAGACGATCGGTGACCACCAGAGCCCCGGCATTGATAAAAGGATTACGCGGAATACCATGTTCATATTCCAACTGTACAAGCGAATTAAAAGGGTTCCCCGAAGGCTCACGTCCGACGAACTTCCAGATACGATCACCCAAATGACGGGTTACCATGGCTAATGCGAATACTTTAGAGATACTCTGAATAGAAAAACGAATATCCGCATCTCCTACCTGAAAAGAGTGTCCGTCCAATGTCTCGATAGCTATTCCATATCGTTTCGGCTCTACTCCCGCTAAAGCCGGTATATAATCCGCCACCTTTCCTTTTCCCCAATAGGCTTTCAATTCCTGGTGTATTTTTTCAATGACAATCCCGTAATCCATAAGTATTTTTTTAGGCGCACAAAGATACACCAAAAAACGTTTAAAACGTTTTCATAAGTAAAAAAATGATTCTTCATATAAAAAATTGTCCTGAAAGTTCGAGGTAGAACCTTTCAGGACAATTCTTTGCTTATCGAGCCTATTCGGATAGGACTAAACCAAGGCAGTACCTTCTTTTTGAGGAGCTTCTTCTTTCAGAAATTCACCGGCCTCATTGAAATAAACGGTCAATGTGGAATCTCCTTTTTCTATAATCAGTTTATAACTGTTATCAGAACCTTTTGCTGCCTCTTTGGTCGTATAACCTTCATATTTTGCCGTTACTGCAGCAGCCACTTTTTCAGGTACTTCAGCTACCTCTATTTTCGTATAAGTCACTTTTTCCTGAGCCAATAGCATCGGAGCTTCTTCTTTCACCACGGTATCCTTTTTCACCACAGTATCCTGTACATTTACGGGAGCGATCATCAGACTTTCAGCAGATGCCGGAATAGCAAATACACATACAACCAATGCTACAAATGCGCTTTTTACTAAATTTTTCATGACATTCAAATTTAATTGTTAATAATTATGTTGTCGAACTCTTATTTCTAACCGCGTTCGTAAAACAATATGAAAAACTTATGCCGAAAATTTCGCAGCAAAAGGGAGCGTAAAACAAATCATTATTAATCAATTACTTAAAAATCATAAAACAGAATAGTTATACTCTATTTACATTTATTATATGGAAAATCCCCCTATTCGTTCTACAGATTTGGGTAAAATCTCCACACCCAAAAACAATTGTCACCGGGATACCGACAAAAAAGCGGTCACCTTTCCGGATAACCACTTTTTCCTGTAGATTTAATAAAATCTAATCTATTGTTTTGGACAGTTATATACATATTTACACTTATAAACATACAGTCAGGGTAACATATATAAACACTTCTATTTATATTCTAAAACATCCAAAATAGGTGACAAAAAACAGAAGAAAATTTACCAAACAGGGTGAAGACAGGCAATACAAACGTTACATCTCCTATTCATAGCCTATTCACTCCTTATTCCCGACGTTGTTGTATAGGAGGTGAATCGGAGATGAATAAGGGTTAATCCCTATCCTGAGAGGTTCCAGACCTGCAAATCACCTGCAATAGGTGGCATGAATAGTGGCCGCCCCGACAAGCCGAATAGTCAGAAAAGACAGCAAAAAACAAGAAATAGAATTTTTGAAATCTTCAAAATAGCGTTTTCCGGCCTCCCTCATGGTTTTAAGTGCCGCTTTATTCACCGCCCCGAAAAGACAGGCTTCCAAAGAAGCCGATGATAACTACGGAATAAAATGCCCATCGCTTCTTCGTCGCCTTTCGCCAATAAACGGATAATATTTTTTTCCTGTTCTTCTGCCATCGGTCCGTTTATTCTACCTCCAACCGTCTGTCTTTCGGATATTTCACCTTATAACGCAGGATAAGATCGCGCTGTTCGCCGGGTTGCAAGGTCAACGGCCAGGTAACGATACCGGTATCGCCGTCCACTTTGCCACCGCTCACCTCTTCGGCAGTCACGGTAATGCTGCTGTTGGCGGAGACGGGCAACTGATCGTAAAGAGTCAGATCAACCGCCTGCGGACGATTATTCCGAACGGATATTTTCCAACCTATCGTCTGTGTCTGCATAGCTCCCATCAGTTTCCGCGAGGTATATTCATGCTCTTTCGTGCGCTGTACGGCAATCTGCCGGTCGCGTCCGAGAGAAAACGAAAGCGTATCCCCGGCCGTATTCACATCGAGCACCGATTTACCGATGAACGTGCCTTCGAAATAAATGTTGGCTTCTCCCTCCAACAGGTTAAGCTTGCTCCAATCGGTAACCTGTGCCATCAAAAAGGCATCTTTATCGATTTTCGGAGTACACCGGTAGACATAAGAGACCGGCAGTTCATAGCGGCCTATCTCTGCCACAATAGGCTTATTGTCCGATAAAACCGTATAGGGCATCTTAATCCCGAACTCATAACCTGTCGGTTGCCGGGTTTGTTCTACTTCAATCGGTATGCTCCCCGCCTCCTCTTCGGCAACTACCTCTTCCACAGGCGCGGTAGCCCTAAGAGCCAGAGTGTTTTTCCGGACTTTCCGGGGAGAGCCATGACCGGCAACCACCACTTCCTCCAAACTTTGCGTATCAGGATCCAAGACAACATGCAACGTATTGCTACGCACATCAACCGTCCGCGAAGTATAGCCGATATACGCAAATTCCAACCGGTGTTGTCCCTCGGGCATCGTCAACGAATAACGGCCGTCGACATCCGTAGCGCAACCGATAGTAGTACCCGGAATTTTAACCGTAGCTCCGATCAAGGGTTCATGGGTAATGGCATCCGAAACAATACCCGATACGTTATTTCCATTCATTTCATCGCGATAGACCGGTGCCGCCCATCCATAATTCAGCCGATAAGGCAACAGCCGGGGAGCCACATTCCCCGTTGAGGGACTGGAGGAAGAGAGCGACAAAGCGACATTTTTCCATGCTTCGCCCGTATGTTGAAAGATATTCGCTTTATAAGTAATGGAAAGTGGTTCGGTCAGGCTCTCCGAACGAATGTCGTAGGAAGGAAACCAACCGGCATTTTTAACATAATAGCTCAAGGTAAAGGTTACGGTACAGGCAGCCGGAGCATGAATACCCACCAGGATTTCCCCGGTACGTTTCAAGTCCTTCCCTTTCACCTGGGCCAATTCCCGGGACACCTGCCGATGCCGCCCGGACAGTTCTTCCAGCTGCCCGCCAATAGTCAATTCTTCGGCAGTGAGCGCTTTCATCCGTTCGGTGAAATAAGCGGTCGCTTCCCGGACAGTCGCCATAGTCAACGCATTGCTTTTACCACCTATCGTACAATTGTTTTTCAATACCTCCTGCCCCGCCTTCACGACAGCAAGAGCCGCTTTCCGTTCTTCCTGTTGTTTTTCTATTTTTTTCAAAGTCTGCTGCAACTGCTCCTGCTTACGCCCTACCGCCACACTGTCCAGGAAATTATATTGCAGATTCACATTCGTGATCGTCAGTTTTCCCTTCGCACTCACCTGCATACTCCGGGCATCGAGATAAGGTGAAAGACCGGTAAACAGTAAAGCCGAATTGCCAGCCGGGATGTCCACCCGTTTAGTACGGGTTACCTGTGCTCCGTCGATAAACAGCATGACTTTCTCTGCCACCGTTTCCACTTTGCGCTGCGCCGTCGACACCGTGGTCACTATACACAGACAAAGAACCAGCCCTACATAATTCCTGAACTTTTCCATAATCCCAATTAAAATAAGGTATCTATAATTCCTCTGACCTTTGTTTCAGTATACAAATATAGTGAAAGGTGAGAGCAAAAACAACAAACTGGTTTGATTGATTTTACCGAACCGAAAACAACAGGAGCCATGATAATACAAAACGGCCGCCGGAACCCCGGCAGCCGTTTCTTTATCATCGGATAATATTTTTACTTCCTGGCCAGTTGAAGCAAAATTTCCATGACCTGGATAGCGCTCTTCGATACTTTCGTACCGGGTCCGAATACGGCAATTGCACCGGCATCGAACAGGAATTGATAATCCTGGTGAGGAATTACACCACCCACATATACGAGGATATCTTCCCGGCCTAATTTTTTCAATTCGGCGATAACGGCTGGTACCAGCGTTTTGTGTCCGGCAGCCAGAGAAGAAACACCAACGACATGCACATCGTTTTCAACAGCTTGTTTAGCCGTTTCTTCCGGTGTCTGGAACAAAGGTCCCATATCGACATCGAAGCCCATATCGGCATAACCGGTGGCAACCACTTTGGCTCCCCGGTCGTGACCGTCCTGGCCCATTTTAGCGATCATGATACGTGGACGACGTCCGGTCAGTTCGGCAAACTCATCGGTCATTGCCTTTGCTTTCTCGAAGTCGGCATCTTCGCCGGCAACACTTGAATATACTCCACTCACGGTTCTGATAACAGCTTTATAACGTCCGACAACTTTTTCACATGCATAGGAGATTTCTCCCAGAGAAGCGCGTTTCTTAGCAGCATCTACAGCCAATTCCAGCAAATTACCTTCGCCGGTTTCGACACATTTGGTGATAGCATCCAGAGCAGCGTCTACTTCAGCCTGATTACGTTCGGCTTTCAGTTTTTTCAGACGGGCGATCTGAGCTTCACGTACGCTGGTATTATCGATCTCGAGGATATCGATCGGATCTTCTTTTTCCAGACGATATTTATTTACACCCACGATAGTCTGTTCGCCACTATCGATACGAGCCTGTGTACGGGCAGCAGCTTCTTCGATACGGAGTTTCGGAATACCCGATTCGATAGCAGCAGCCATACCACCCAGTTTTTCAATTTCCTGGATATGTGCCCAGGCTTTGTGTACCAATTCGTTGGTCAGGTTTTCTACATAGTAAGAACCGGCCCATGGGTCGACAGCCTTACAAATGGTAGATTCTTCCTGGATATAAATCTGAGTATTACGGGCAATACGGGCAGAAAAGTCGGTCGGCAATGCAATAGCCTCATCCAAAGCATTGGTATGCAATGACTGTGTATGTCCCAGAGCAGCCCCCATAGCCTCGATACAGGTACGTCCTACGTTATTGAACGGATCCTGTTCGGTCAGTGACCAACCGGAAGTCTGGGAGTGTGTACGCAAAGCTAGGGATTTCGGATTTTTCGGATTGAATTGTTTAACAATCTTAGCCCACAACAGACGACCGGCACGCATTTTAGCAATTTCCATAAAATGGTTGGTACCGATAGCCCAGAAGAAGGACAGACGCGGAGCGAAAGCATCGATATCCATTCCGGCGTTTACTCCGGCACGCAGATATTCCAAACCGTCGGCCAGGGTATATGCCAACTCGATATCGGCGGTAGCACCTGCTTCCTGCATGTGATAACCGGAAATAGAGATAGAGTTGAACTTCGGCATATTCTTGGACGTATATTCGAAGATATCGGCGATGATCTTCATCGAGAATTTCGGCGGGTAAATATAGGTATTACGCACCATAAATTCTTTCAGGATATCGTTCTGAATGGTTCCGGACAGCTGCTCCAGGGTAGCTCCTTGTTCCAATCCGGCAACAATATAGAAAGCCAGCACCGGAAGCACGGCCCCGTTCATGGTCATAGATACGGACATCTTATCCAAAGGAATCTGGTCGAACAGAATCTTCATATCCAGGATAGAATCGACAGCCACACCGGCTTTCCCGACATCACCGATCACACGCGGGTGGTCGGAGTCGTATCCACGGTGAGTAGCCAGGTCGAACGCTACAGACAAACCTTTCTGTCCGGCAGCCAGATTGCGGCGATAGAAAGCATTCGATTCTTCAGCGGTAGAGAATCCGGCATACTGACGGATCGTCCAGGGACGCAAAGGATACATGGCAGAATACGGTCCACGCAAATAAGGAGGAATACCGGCAACATAATCCAGATGTTCCATACCTTTCAAATCATCGGCAGTATATACCGGTTTCACCGGAATCAACTCAGGGGTCGTCCAGTTTTTAGCGATGTGGTTGGCTTTTTCCCATTCAGCGGCGCTCATGGAAGCCTTTTCAGACGCTTTAATATTTATATCTTTAAAATTCGGTTTCATGTTTCAATAGTTAAAAAGTTACAGAGTTACCCGTTACTTTATTTAATACCTAATTTTACCTGGTAGCCTTTCAGTTCTTCCAGTACATTGTTCTTCACGTGGATATAGTTCATCAATCCTTTGGCTTCCAGTTCCGGACGGCTTTCAGGATTACCGGCAACCACAACAATAGCCTTGTCTTTCAGTTTTTCGAAAGCTTCGGGTGCAAATCCGGCATATTCATCGTCGGAGCTACACAGCACAACGATAGCGGCTTTATTGTCCAGACACGCCTGAACCCCTTCATCGACCGTCTTGAAGCCATTGTTGTCTTTTACTTCAAATCCGGCACAAGCGAAGAAGTTACATGCAAACTGAGCCCGTGCTTTACGCATAGCCAGATTACCCATCGGAAACATATAGACAACCGGACGACCGTTTTTAGCCGAGAAAGCATCGGTTTGCAGGCGCATCGCCTCGAATGCAGCCGGTCCGCGGTAAGGTTTCAGGGTTTCGATTTCAGCGCCTTCGGCAGTTTCGTCTTCGGGTTCGAAGATGCAGGCACACAGCTGACGATCGATCTTTTCGTTGAAGTTAGGGAACTGGTTAACACCCACAAAGTTTTCTTTACGCTGAGCGATAGCCAGGTCACGAGCCTGGGCGGTAGCTTTCACAGCAGCCTGAACAAACCCTTTCTTCAATGCTTCGATATATCCTCCCTGTTCCTGAGTTTCCAGGAATAATTTCCAGGCAGCTTCAGCAATATTCTGGGTCAGTTCCTCGATATAATATGAACCGCCGGCAACATCGACGATCTTGGCAAAGTGCGACTCTTCTTTCAGCAACAACTGCTGGTTGCGGGCAACACGTTCCGCCACGTCGGAGGGATGACATTCGAAGGTATCGTCGAACGGATGAACGGTGAACGAATCGACACCGCCCAATACGGCCGACATCGTTTCGGTCTGAGTACGCAGCATATTTACGTTCGGATCGTATACGGTTTTATTCCACTCAGAAGTTTCTGCATGGATATTCATCTTACATTTGCAATCGCAAGACGGATTGTAGGCTTTCACGATGTGAGCCCACAAGTAACGGGCAGCCCGCAATTTAGCGATCTCCATGAAATACTTGGAACCGGTAGCGAAGTGGAAACGGATTTTCGGAGCCACTTCATCGATCTTCATTCCTGCATCCGTCAGTTTGTCCAGATATTCAACACCGGCAGCCAGTGAGAATCCCAACTCCTGAACGATAGAAGATCCTGAGTTATTGAAAACATATCCACCTACTTCAATGGTCTTGAAGTTTTTGTAGGCAGCCATTTTTTCAAGATTTACTTTTACGTTTTCGAAAGGTTTGTCGCAACAGTTCTTTCCTTTCCGGGTGAGAGCGGTCAACGGATCGACATTGATTCCCCCCTGTATTTTTTCAGGTGCAATACCTCTTTCTTCCACAACAGCCTTAAATGCATCCAGGATACTTCCTTTTTTACATCCGGCGACAAAGTTGATTTCCACACATTCCAGGCAGATGTCTTTCAGGAGGACTTCCATATCTGCTTTGGTAAATTCCTGGCATCCATTCAGTACAAAACCCAGTGAGTTGACACCGCGATTCAATACATCCAATGCTTTTTTATTTGCTTCAGCCAGATCTTCCACAACGATATCCTGACGTACATACCAATCGTTGTTATCTTTTTTGTTACCTCTCACAAACGGGAATTCGCCGGGTAGACAATCCAGATTTTTCAGATCCTGCATATTCTCCAACCGGTACATCGGCTGAACATTAAAACCCTCATTGGTTCTCCATACAAGCTTTTTATTGAAATCGGCCCCTTTCAGGTCGACAGTGACTTTGTCGATCCACTCTTGCATTGTGTTCGGCGCAAACTCACTGAAAAGCTTACAATTTTCTTTTTCTGCCATAATTTATATATTTAACTGTAACTGTTTGTTTGAAAAAACGAACAAATTTAACCCTTTCAAAGGATTAAAAAAATTATTTAGTGCCTTTTTTCCGTATTTAGAACGTTTGTACCCCCGTCACTTTTATCCTTCCTCATTCAGGCGCCGATAAATACGTACGGTTCCGGCTTCTTCCGGATTACCGTTATCCCATATCTTTATCCGCAATTCATTTTGATCTACCGATTGCCATTCCCCGATCCCCAATTCATTTTGCCGGGTATCCAACTCTTCGCAAATCAGCTTATCGCCTTCTTTTTTCATCCGGAAACGTGTAACTCCATACCACAACTCATTTCCAAGCGTATCTTTCACGGAATAAAAACACAGGTTATAAATTCCGGCAGTCACCTCCATCTCATAATACAGCTGATTCGCTTCGTATCTCCACCGACCGACGAAAGGAGCCGCCAACCCGGGGAAATCACTGCAGATAGAAAACCATTATCCAACTGGCTTTGGATAATGGTTTTATTGAAAATCCAGAAAGTAAACTAAAACCGTCCGGTCTAACCGGATGCTCTATGCTGTAGAAGAACGACGGTAGCTTTCGGGGGAACTACCCGAAACACGACTGAAATATTTGGAAAAAAGTGATTGTTCATTAAACCCTAATTCGTAGGCTATTTCCTTAATGGCCATTGGTGAATTACGCAACAGAATCTGTGCTTCGAGCACAATGTATTCCTCTATCCACCGTGCGGCACTGCGTCCGCTCACCAGTCGGATTACAGTAGTAAGATGGCGGGGTGTCAGTGAAAGTTCGCCGGCATAAAATGATACGCGCCGTTGCTTACGGTAATGGGTGTGTAGCAAATCGAGGAAATCATAAAAGATCTTCTCACTGTGCGACGCGGGAGTGGCAGTGTCTTCCAGCCGCCGACAGATATTACGTACTTGACAGAACATACCCAGGATGAGCGGATAAAGAGTATCTGCGGAATCTCTCAAACCAGGAGCATCGGCGCAAAGACATAGGAGCTCGTAGAAGCGAGTCAACCGCCCGTGCTCATCATCATTGACGGCAATGAAAGCATCACGTATCGCAATCTTTCCCAAGGTACGTTCTGCTAAAACAAGCTGCCTCCAAAAAGATTTGGAAAGCAACAGCCCCACACATCGGAAGCCGGGGCTACGACTTACAATACGACAGGCACAGGGGGCGATGAAACACAACAGGTGTTCACGGTTGAAGCGATAGGACTGTAAGTTGATATCCAATTGCATTTCTCCATCCAGACACAAAAAAAGACAGGGGATGTCTATCTTTACCGGATTATCGTGTGTGCCGAAAAGGTCATTTTCGCGCCAAATCACGAAAGGAGTCACCTCTTTACCCAACTGCAAGCGTTGAAGCAATTTATCGAATGTAAATATAGACTGAATCATACAAATAGACATGTAAATAGGGTTAATAAACTATTCAACCCTTAATAATCGTACGAATATACAAATAAAATGCAGAAAAGCACATTTACAAGCGTGAAAAATCTCCGTTACTTTGTATCGAAATCAAATCAGATGACAATGAACAAAAAGTTATTGACTATGGCGCTCTCACTGACGGTTATTCCGTCAGTTCTTTTGGCGCAGAAATCGGCTACGGAACACACTATCCGTGCCAACGAAGCTGTAAAGACGGAACTGAATTTCAACGACCGTCAGGATTATGAAGATGCCAACCGGGGCTTTATCGCAAGCATCGATGGAAACGCTGTACTGGATAAAGAAGGCAAAGTATCTTATTCTGTGGAAGAATGGGATTTTCTGAAGAGCAATACTCCTCAGACAGCCAACCCGAGTCTGTGGAGACAGTCGCAACTCAACCGCATAAACGGACTATTTGAAGTGATACCCGGCAAACTTTATCAGGTGAGAGGATTCGACATAGCCAACATGACTTTCATCCGTTCTGATAATGGCTGGATTATCATTGACGTGACGACTACAGATGCCGCTGCCAAGGCGGGCTATGACCTCATAAAAAAGCATGTGGCAGACCTACCTGTACAAGGCGTAATTTTCACCCACCCTCATGGCGACCATTACGGAGGTATCACTGCGATGAAGGAGGCTTCATCTAAAAAGGATTTCGACATCATCGCTCCCAAAGGCTTCATGGCCTCGGCACAAAACGAAAACGTGCTGGCCGGAGTGGCTATGACCCGCCGTGCCACTTATATGTATGGTTTGCAATTGCAACCGGGTGAAAAAGGTACATTGGGTTGTGGTCTGGGACAGCGTATGTCAACGGGTAGCAAAGGTATCGCCCGCCCTACCATTGAAATAGCAAACACCGGAGAGAAACACACCATTGACGGCGTGGAGATGGAGTTTGTCTATGTACTTGACACGGAAGCTCCCGTAGAAATCATGATTTGGCTTCCGCAACTGAAAGCCTTCTGTACGGCAGAAGATATGACGCACAACATGCATAATCTGCAAACGCTGCGTGGTGCGAAAGTGCGTAACGGACTGTTGTGGAGTAAGGCGGTGGATACGGCTATCGAACGTTACGGTGACCGGGTGGAAGTGTCATTCTCCACCCATCACTGGCCCACCTGGGGCAATGAACGCATCGTGGACTACTGGGAAGCTCAACGTGATATGTATCGCTATCTGCACGACCAGACCCTGCATTTGGCTAACCGTGGTCTGACACCTGATGAAATTGCCGAAGAGATGAAACTCCCCGCTTCGCTGGCATCGCAGTTCAACTGCCGTGGCTACTACGGTACGCTGAGCCACAACGTCAAGGCACAGTATGACCTTTACTTCGGCTGGTTCGATGGTAATCCGGCGCACCTTAACCCGTTGCCCCCTTCGGAATTGGGCGCCAAGTATGTAGAAGCTATAGGTGGTGCAGATAAGGTACTCGAAGTGGCCAAGGCCTCGTATGCCAAAGGTGAATACCGTTGGGTGGCTACGCTACTGGATAATCTCGTTTTTGCCGAACCCGAAAACAAAGAAGCACGCCAGTTGTTGTCCGACACATATTCCCAATTGGGTTATCAGGCGGAAAGCGGTCCGTGGCGTAACTTCTACTTGACTGGAGCTCAAGATTTACTCAAGAAGGCTGTGCCTTACACCTCAAAACTCATCAATGACGGTGTATTGTCCCAGATGGATATGGGCACTTTGCTCGACTACTGTGCCATCCAGTTGAACGGGGAGAAAGCTGGCGGAAAGGAAGCTGTTATCAACATTAACTTCACAGATACGAAGGAGAAGGTGATGCTGATGCTCAAAAATGGGGTGTTGAATCACCGCCTTGGCAGTCAGGATAAAAAAGCTGACCTGACCATGGAGATTGCGAAAATGGATTTCGTCAAACTGTTCTTCGGCAGAACGGATTTACAAACTTTGCGTAAGACGAACAAGGTGAAAACTACCGGAGACACCAAAGCTATAGATATGATCCGTAGTGCCTACGAACCGGCAGATCCTAACTTCAAAATTGTGTTGCCGTAAATAGGAACAATACATTGATTTTTAACATGGCGGGTACATAGATGTGTATCCGCCTTTTCGTATCATCTCAGGTGACTAAGTTTACATCAGCAGATATAACAAATTTGTTCTCCTGACTCCCCCAAAAATGGTCAAAAGCCACTAATAGAAGGATCTGGTACAAAACTATGTATCCCTTTCGATTTCAAACACTTTGCATTATTTTCTCCAAAGCCATCCGTATGTGAGCGAGTTTTTATATATTTGTCCGCTAATTGATGATTATGACTGAAGATAAAGTTCCTGCCATCGATTGACTTTATTATCTGGTCGGTGAGAATGGGGAATACGATTTTATTTATACTAAGCTAAACGAACAAATTCGTTTGTTTTTCGTTTTGTTATCGAATTGTGTTTTATTATGGTCGAGATAAAAAAAGGACATCCGTTGAAAGCTGTACTCTTCGATATGGACGGCGTATTATTCGATTCGATGAAGAATCATACGTTAGCTTGGTATAGAGCTTTATCTTCCCGGGAGATCCCTTGTGAAAGAGATGAATTTTATCAATATGAGGGAGCTACAGCCGAATGGACAATTAATTTGATTTTTGAACGGACCTATCACCGGCAAGCGACTAAGCAGGAGATTGAAGAACTATATACCTTAAAAAGTAAATATTTTAATGAGCTGCCCGAGGCCGGGCCTATGCCAGGTGCCAAAGAAGTTTTGAAGATTGTCCGGGAGCACGGTTTATTGCCCGTTGTCGTTACCGGTTCCGGTCAACAATCGTTGTTGAAACGGTTGACCGAAGAATATGCCGGTTTTGTCAATGCTTCGACTTTGGTGACCGCTTTCGATGTCGAGCATGGTAAACCCCATCCGGAACCTTACCTGAAAGGCCTGCAAAAAGCACATGCTATGCCCGACGAAGCTTTCATTATAGAAAATGCCCCTTTGGGGGTAAAAGCCGGTGTAGCGGCTGGAGTTTTCACTATCGCCGTAAATACAGGGCCTATTCCTGAAAAACAATTGCAAGAGGCCGGAGCCGACTTGATCTATCCGGATATGTCGGCTTTACAAAAGTATTTGCCGCAACTACTGGCCGAACCTCATAACCGGGCCTGAATTTTCCGGGTTGTTAATCTATCGTATATCCAGAGAAATAGGTTTGAACAAAGCCCTATTGCCAATATAACCACCCATATCCCGGAAGGATTGTATTTCTCCTACAATAAATGAGTTAATTCTTGACCCGATAACTGGAGTTGCCGGGCTACTTCTTCAAAATAAGCATTGTTCGAGAGCTGATCCGATAGTTGTAAGCCCTTCTCTGCTACTAGTTTCCGCACCATAACTACTTTATCCAACATTTGCTGATAGACGCCTCCGGAAATAATACCGGCGAACACATTCCCTAGAAACACCGGTATAAAAGAATATCCCATATACAAAGCTTTTTTATCAGAAGAGGCTATCCGTCCGATGTATTCGGTGATTTTGGGAGAACCAGCCATTTCACCCAACGAAAAGATCAGGATGGCTACCAGGGTAAATAATACATTTTGTGAGCATAGGGTAAGAGCCATACCGATGGAGCAGACGGTGCAACCCGATATCATCGATTTCAGCGACTTCAAACGCATGACGAGGCTGGATACGGCAATCTGGAGAAGAATAATATACATCGCGTCCAGATTGGTAACAAATTCTGCATCCATGACTCCGGGAACCGGACTGTAATTGTTGCTGATAATCTGCCGAACCGCATCCTATATTATGAAAATATAGCGAAAATAACCATGCTACTTCGCCTATATCCCCTCTTTATCTCCCTATTACATTCCAAATTATAATTCCTATAAAAACAAGAGTGCGACTCAAAAGTCTGAATCGCCCTTATTATTCGTACTCTTAGTGGAGACTTTTTCCAAATATTCAATTCGTAAGAAAGAGAATTTCTTTTTGAGTCGCACTCTTGTTTAGGTTATAATAATATCAATTTGACGAAATCGGATATCCCCCTTGTGCCTTTGCATTATCCTCCGGCATACCAGGTGAATTAAAGTGTACTTTCACAACTTTACCTTCTCCTTTCAATATTCGCACTGATCCTCCTGTCGGTTTTCCACCAATCGTATTATATAAATAAATCCGATACTTTCCATCCTTATGAGTCCCAACAGCTAAATAATTGAAATTATTCTGGCTATCGATAGCATCATTTGTCCAATAGCGATTACTTACATAAGTGATTTCACCATCCAATTCATTCAAATTCAATCTCTGTTCTTCTCCGCTCTCTACCGAATACATCCATACTTCATTATCCACAACACCGTATACTACATTAGCTTGCGTTTCATTATTAGCATAAAGTACAGCATCAGCCAATCTACCTTCCAAAGTTTGTTTATCTTTTACGATTCGTTTTGACAAATCCAAATGGTACAAATACTTTTTTTGGTGTCCATCTGCAAATATGGCATAAGCAGATGCACTGCCAAAACTATTATAACCTAAATAAAGAAGTTTATAATCTTCCGGTAAATTGTTCGCAGGAAACTCCCCATCATCTTTAAAAGTTGATATTGCATAATTAGCTGTAAAACCTAGGAAACGACGATTCAATTCATCATATAAAAAACTACCAAACGTTTTATCAGAATAAATCACGTGCTCGCTTG